>JBDLIB010000078.1:0-14152 GCA_039715085.1 Bacteroidota bacterium
AAATAAATTTCGATTTTTGCACCTTTAGGTCAAAATGAAACCAGCGAAATACTCCTATGGCTCTGCCTCGGAGATAGTTGGTTTCAAGAAATTTTTATTTATTCAATTTATTTATAGATTACTTTGATTCGTAATTGGTATAAATCTTTGGTATCCGGTAGAAACATATTAACCTTCTATCCTGTATTCCTGTAAACGAAAAAATGCCTTATGGACATAAGACATTTTCTCTCTTTACAAAAAACTAACTCAAAATTAAAACTTAATTTAACTAATTAAATCTAAATTCAAGATCTTTATATTTAAAAATATATATTTTTTAACAGCCTCCTTCCGGTGCTCTTTTTTTCTTTTTAGGGGCTGTAATTACCTTTTTCTTAGGCTTAGGTTTAGGTTTCGGAGCAGCTTCGATTTCTTTAACACTAGTTGCCGAATCCATAAATTTAGCGTAGTTAACTACGGGTTTTTCTATAGAAATATTTTTGCATTGGAATTGCTTGTTGACATAGGAAGTTTCAACGCTTAGCATTTTTATATTTTCATAGCCCAACTGGTAAAGAAACATCCAGGCATTATTTGCTCTGTCAGGATTATCTGAATAAATGATTAATGTTGTACCTTCATCTTCAAAATTTTGAAATAAATCTGTAGTTTCTTCATCAAAAGCCTGATGGGGTGAAACATTAATTGCACCTTCTATATGGCCTTTTGCAAACTCATAGTTACTTCTGGTATCAATGATTGCATATTGAGATTTATCCATTTTATTGAATTCATCCAGAGAAACAATATGTTCTCTCTTAACCACTTTTTCTAAAGTTTCACTAGCATTATTATCAAATATATTCTCAGGTTTCTTAAATGTTAAAAACCCAATTACTAAAACAAGTAAAAATAAAACTGCAGAAACTGAAATTCTTTTGGTTTTTTCTAATTCTTTCATCTGTTTAAAATTTTGTTGCACATTCTGGAACTCACATGAAACCTGATTGACGTCAGGCAGTTTTTTTCATGATCGTTTCATATTATAATATTATAAATTTAAAGCGAACTAAAACGGTTCATTAACAACCACCTTCAGGAGCTCTTTTTTTCTTTTTTGGTGCAGTTAATACTTTTTTCTTTACCGGTTTTTTAGCTTCGGTCTTCTTTGCTGTACCAACACCAAAGTACATTCCGGCTGCTTTTCTGAATGAATATAATTCAAAATCCTTTCTTGGAGCCGTTTCATTTGGGTATTTAGGATTAATAATGGTGTTAAACCATCTATTTAATCCTCCTTCTAAAACATAGAGGTTTTTATATCCCATTCTATTACCGATCATCCAGGCCTCATTGGCATAAAAATTATCGTTAGAGAAAAGTACAACATCATATACATCCTGATCTAAAAATGCGTTCAGATCCTCATCAAAGAATTTTTCAAGAGGTACATTGACTGCATTTGGTAAAGTAAATTCATTGTATTCACTTTCCGGCCTGGTATCAATCAGTAATATAGAAGGATCCTGATTGATTATTTTATCGGCTAATTTATCTGTACTGATGTATCTTTCTGTACTTACAGCATTATTTACAAACTGCTCAGGGTTAATACCTTCGTTCTTTTTGTGTTTTGGTAATAAGACCAATCCTAAAGCAAGAAGTATTAAGATACTAGCTAATAATTTATATCTTGTTCTAACAAGTATTTTCTTTGATTTATAACGTTTTGACATAATTTCAATATTTTAATAAAATACTTTTTTAACTTTTCCTCTTATTACATCTGATAAAGCAAACACAATAACAGCGATCACTGAAAAGATTAATATTATCCAATATGGCGATATACCCAATGTGTCAACAAGTGTAATATTTCCCATATTTGTACTCTCAAATAATGGTTCAATTAGATCAAACAACTCTGCGAAGATAAATACACCGATCATGATACCGATCGTGTATGCCATAGCATCAATTTTACCTATTGCAACTGCACAAATACTCGTTCCGGGGCAAAAGCCTCCGAATAAAAATCCTACCCCCATGATAGCTCCTCCAATAATAGCAGCCCATAAATAAGTTGGGTGGACATATAATTGTGAGATATCAACCCAGTTTAAGTAATCCATATAGTATATACCGATTGCAGAAACAGCTGCAGCAGTAAAAAATACTTTTAATACAGCAAAATCATAACCATAGAATATACCCATCAATTTTCTGGAAGATGAAAACCCTGTAGCTTCCAGGATAAATCCAAAAGCCAATCCAATTAAAATTGCTATTATAAAATTCCATTCGTATGGAATTATACCGTTAGGAATTATTGGTCCCATAATATATTTTATTTTTTAATTAATTAAATCCAATTTTTTCTAAAGAAGAAAGACACTAAAAAGCCGGTGCCGAATATGGCTAGCATAGTTAGAAATCCGCCTGTTGATAATACAGCCATACCACTTAATGCGGCACCACTTGTACAACCTCTGGCTATTTGAGCTCCAAGACCAAACAATGTTCCTCCAATTAAGGCAAAAATTATTCTTTTCTTACTTGTAATTTTCGGTGAATGTTCTACTTTAAGTTTTAACCTTCCGGCTATTGCACCAGATAAGAATGCACCCAATAAAACACCAAGTGCTTCAAATACTAACCAACTGTTCATCGGTGAGTCTCCTTCTTTAATAAACCTGCTGTAATAAGCGTTAGATTCGGCATGTGAAGAAGCTACAGTGTCAACTATTGTAACAACTCCACTCTTCATAGCTCCACTTGCTCCCAAACCACGTCCGGTCATGTAAAAAGTGAATATAATTAAAAGACCTAGCAGAAATCCTCCAAAATACGGATTCCAGTATACGGTTCTGTTTTTTTGTTTTTTATTTTCCATCATATAATTTTTAATATAGATATCTTGTTAACTGGCCGGCTTCTACCATTACCATTCTGAATATAAATCCACCCATTAGTATAAGAAGTGCAGGAACAACTGAAGGTACTTTAAAACCTAAAAGTTCAACACCCTCCATTATTGCAGGGAAGATCAATCCTAAAATTATTACGAATCCAAAGAACATTACTGTAAATTCTCCTCCAACTAAAATATCAAGAGCCTCTAATTGTACTGTAGAACCAGCTGCCATTCCCATTAACATGTGAATAATCAAACCGAGTTCAAGAATAATAAGAGCCAAATCAATTTTAGTAAAAACGATTTTTTCAAAATGATTTTTTGAAAATAGGATTATTGCAGCCGCCCCGGTAGATAAACCTGAGGTTAAGAACAGGGGACCTAAAATAGAATTATTCCATAACGGGCGGGCATTAAATGCAGATAGTAAAATACCTGTATAAACACCCAAAATAACAGCTAATGGTAACATGATCATTGCCATTGTTCTTCTATTCTTTATAATGAATGCCTGAAAATCTTTAATAAAATCAAATTTCCAATCCCATTTTGGAAACATTTCATTTGAATAACTGAACACCCAAAGAAAAGTTAATAAACTAATAATTAATAAAACCCATGCACCCCATGACATTGGAGATTCGATTCTTACAGTCATGTATAATTGCCATACATAGAGTAAATGTGTTAAATCATACATTAAAGCGATCAACCCAATAATGATTCCTATGAATGCTACCAGCATAGCACCTTTAACAGCAGTAGGTACTTCTTTTTCTTTTTTTAATATAGTAAATAAAGAAGCAAAAAATATAATACCTGCAGCCATCCCACCTAAAAACAGGTAGAGGGATATTGGAAAATGCCAAACCTCTAAGTTTGGATCTATATTTGGAATATTTCTTCCGCTAATGAAAATTTCTTCTTCCATGATAATGATTTTTTTAAGTTAGATAGAATACATTAGGTTTAGTTCCTGCTTCAGGTGCTAAAACTTTATGCTTTCTTGATTTTAATAATTGTGAAACTTCACTTGTTGGATCGTCAAGATCTCCAAAATACATACATTTTGTAGGACAAACGGAAACACAAGCAGGAAGCTGGCCTTTTTCTAATCTGTGGTGACAGAAAGTACATTTATCAACATATCCTTCCGGATGTTGGTAACGTGCATCATAAGGACAAGATTCAATACAAGCTCCACAACCAATACATTCATCATGAGTAACTTTTACAATACCACCTTCGACAGTATGGCTTGCTCCTGTAGGACAACATCTTACACATGGTGCATTGTCACAGTGGTTACATCTTTCTGATTTTATTTCCAGTTCCACATTGGGATATCTACCGGCAACAGATTCTGTTACCCAGTCTCTACAGTATCCAATAGGAACATTATTTTCTGTTTGACACGCAACTACACAGTCGCTACATCCGACACACTTTAATGTGTCTATTACCATTGCATATCTCATACTTAAATTTCTTTATTTGGATTTTCGGTTAAAATTTTAACAAAGTTTCCTCTTAAGCCTGTTCCACCCATTAGCGGATCAATATCAACTTTAGTAATCATTTCCTGATCACTGATACCTTTACCAAAGGCTCTGGATAATTTTTTATTATTGTGTCCAAAACCATGGTACATATATACAGAGTCCCATCTTATACGTTCGGTAACTCGAACTTTGATTGGGAAAGAAGAAATAACACCATCTTGATTTTCTAACCAAACTTCCTGATCGGTATGAAGTCCTTCAATTCTTGCTACTTTAGGGTTTACCCAAAGTTTGTTCTCATCTTTAAGGTCGCTCAAATTCGGGTTATTGATCGTTCTACTAAATGTGTGCATTGGAGAACGTCCGTAATTAAGCCTGTAGAATCCGGGATCCGGTTGAGGATGTGCAGTATACTTCGGCATCGGATCAAATCCTTTTTCTGCTAAAGCCGGTGAGTAAAACTCAACTTTACCGGTATCAGTCGGGAATTCCCAGGGCTGACCATCTTCTAAGAACATAGGTCCTGATTTACGCTTGAAATTCTTAACACCGATGTTTTTCATTTCTTCTAATGAAGATCCCATTTGCTCTAACTGCCATGCAATTACTTCTTCGAAATCATCGTATTTAAAATAATCACCTAAACCTAATTTTTCACCAATTTGTTTAGCAACCCACCAAGCTGGTTGAGATTCATATTTTGGTTTTGCAGCAGGCATACGTAAAGCGATAGAAGGTTCTCTATTTGTCGCTGAACGGATTCCGTCATAACGTTCTAAATATGTACATTCAGGTAAAACTACATCAGCATAACCGGTAATTTCCATTGGCATAGTATCCATTACAACCATGAAATCAAGTGCTTCGATAGCTTTTTCGGTCATTTCACGTTGAGGTAATGTATTTACCAGATTCGTACCGGCAACAAACCAACCTCTAATTTGATGTTCGTGGTTTTCACCCGGAATTGATGCTCTTACTAATTCACTTGTGATACCCATTTCAGCAAATGGATATTTTTCACCAAGTTCTTCCCATCCCCATTTAGGATGTGGATATGCAGGGTGTGGGAATTTAGGAACTTTAATTTTTTCTTTAAAGTAGAATCCACCACGTTTCCCCCATGAACCTAATAAACCATTTAATATAGCAATTGCTCTTTCTCTTTGTGAGTCATCACCATACCATACAACGTGACGTCCCGGGTGGACAATTGTTGCAGGTGCCGCAGCTGCCATAATTCTTGCAGTTCTTCTGATTTCTTCCGGTTTAATGGTTGTAATACCATATGCCCATTCAGGTGTAAAGTCTTTAACGTGTTCTTTTAGTTCGTCAAAACCAAAACCGTATTGCTTTACATATTCTTTATTGTAAATATCCTCATAGATCAAAACGTGCATCCATGCAAGTAATAAAGCAATATCTGTAGATGGTTTGATCGCTAACCAGTTAGATGCTTTACTTGCTGCTGTAGAAAATCTTGGGTCAACAGCAATAATATCTGCACCATTATCAATAGCATCAGACATTTCCTGCACTTGTGAATTGTGCATGTTTTCACCTAAATGCGAACCGATCAATACCAAACATTTGGTATCTCTGATATCAGTTGGCTCAGGTGAACCTATCCATGAACCAAAAGTTAAAGCAAATCCGGTTTCTCTTGGCCCTCTACATTGTGCATAAGCTGGCTCCCCAACAGTATCTGAACCAAAAGCTTTAAATAAATGTTCTAAGTGACTACCCGGTGAACCATGTTTAAGTAAAGCCATACTTTCAGGACCGTGTTTTTCTTTGATCTCTTGCATTTTAGTTGCAACCAAAGTTAAAGCTTCTTCCCAGCTGGCTTCTCTAAATACATCTTTACCATCAGCAGTCGTTCTGATCAGCGGTGTTTTTAATCGGTCTTCATCATTATACATTCCTACACCACCGGTACCTCTAGGGCAAAGACGGCCATTACAATGCGGATCATTTTCATTACCAATTAATTTTTTGATGTTGCTTTCTTCATCAGTATATGCCCAGGCAGCGCACTTCCAAAAACAAACCTCACAATAAGTAGGTGTTCTTTTTAGCTTTTTGGCACTTTCGGCTAATGGGTTGTTTTCTGTAGAAGCATTTGCTTTTAAAGAACCAAATGCTGTTGCAGAAAGAGCTATACCACTTGCACCTAAGGCAGAGATTTTGATAAAGGATCTCCTTGATTTATCCATGAGTTAAAATTTTTTGATTTTTTGCAAAAATATGAAATTAAATTCTGTTAATAAAAAGTTAACAGAAAATACCGATGCAAAAATATCATACTGCGCAGCCTATTTTGATGATTTAAATCATGTAAGTGTTTAAAACGATGTAACTAAGGTCACATTAACGTTTGCGTGTTTTATTTTCATTTTGATGGATATTTTTAATTGGAAATAGTTGTAGATTTGTTTTTCTTAAGGCTTCTTTTAAATAATTTATATGGGTTTTTTTAAAAAACTATCAGGAAAAGAGTTTGTTACCATATTAATATTGTTACTAATATTGTTTGGATTTGCTGTATTGAAATTTGTTGATTTTGAGCCTAGTGAGTCCGGTGAAAGTCAGATCTACACTTCTGTAAAAACAGATAAAGAAACTTGTTTTAATTGCCATACTGAAAATACCGGATTTTCGAAATATCACGACCCTGAAAATATTGGTTGTGTGAGTTGTCATTTAGGAGACCCGAAAGCTACAGATAAAGATCTGTCTCATAAAAATATGGTCTTGATTCCCGGTAATCTGGCTGATGCCGATGCAACTTGCGGAAAATGTCATACAGATGAATTACACAAGATTAAGCACTCTTTAATGACTACAAATAGTGGTTTGGTAGCGGTAGATAAATTTATTTTCGGTGAAGCAGATTCGCCCGATCACCATTATGATATCAGGGATATTCAATTTACGGGTGCTGATAAACATTTAAGAGATCTTTGTGCAAATTGTCATTTAGGTGCAGAAAAAAGTGAGTTTGGTAAGATCGATCAATTGAGCAGGGGGGGAGGATGTAATGCCTGTCATTTAAACTATTCTGATAAAGCTGTAGCTGATTTGGAAACGTACCTTAATTCTGATAAAAAAGAGCTTCCTAAAGTACACCCTTCCACTGATATCTTTGTTTCAAATGAGCATTGTTTTGGATGTCATAGCCGTTCGAGCAGAATTTCAACAAACTACGAAGGTTGGCACGAAACACTCTTAGATGAAGAAGATGTTGTTGGAAAAGAAGGTTTCAAAGTAATGCAAGATAAAAGGGTTTACAGCTATGAAGGGGAAGATGTGCATCATACAAAAGGTTTACTTTGTGTAGATTGTCACAGTTCACATGAGGTAATGGGTACAGGAAAAGATTATTTACATGAAGAACAGGCAGTTACCTTAGATTGTGCAGATTGTCATTATAAAAATAAACCCAATACGGTAACTTATGGTGAATTAGATGCTGAATCTTCTCTGGTTTTTCTACATAGAGATTATAAACATAATGATAAGAAAATGTTAGCCGTTAAAAAAGACGGGCATCCTTTAGTAAATACTTTTGTAGATGAAAATGGTGATGTGTTTCTAATTGGTAAAAAAGATGGAAAATTGCATCCGATCCAAAAACAGAGTGAAGTTTGCTCAAGGGATTCTGCGCATAAAAATGTGAGTTGTTCCACCTGTCATGCCCAATGGTCTCCCAGGTGTATTGGATGCCATAATGAGTTTGGTAAGGATGATAAAAACGGATATGACCTATTGGAAAAGAAATATGTTACCGGGCAATGGAGAGAGCATGTCTTTGAATTCTATGCCGATAAACCTGCAATGGGGGTAAGAGAAAATGGTGAAGGAAGAAAAATTGAACCTGCAATACCCGGAATGATCTTAACGATTGATCACGAAAGTTTTGATGAAAACAGGAAAGGTGAAAATTCCTTCCATCGTTTGTATGCACCCAATTCTCCGCATACTATTTCAAAAGCTGTTCGCGATTGTAAATCATGCCACAGTAACCCGGCTGCCATAGGGTATGGAAATGGAAAATTGATTTATGATATTACCGAAGGATTTGGAAAATGGGTTTTTACAGCTGATTTTGGAATGAACCCTAATGATGATCTGCCCGAAGATGCGTGGATTCCTTTTATGGGACAACAAAAAGCAAAAATTGTATCTACCCGATCAGATTTCAGGCCGTTTTCTGTTGAAGAACAAAAACAATTACTTTTGGTTGGTGCATGTTTACAATGCCATAAAGATGATTCAAAAGTGATGCAGCAATCTTTAGAGAACGGAATAGCCCCACTACTTTTAAAAGTAAGTAAAGAGTGTGTTTTACCGGAAGAATAGTTTTGGCCTAAATGTAAACTGCGCAAAGAAGTACAAAAAAAGTGAAGAATTCCTTTGTAAACCTTGTTTAGATCCTTGTGTCACTTGCGGTTAATATTTAAAGATAAAGATTAAAAAATATTTATTGATGAAAAAAACTACTTTGACAAAAATCTTTAGCATTATATTTTTTACAGTTTCCATTCTAGATATTATCGGTATCTCTACAAATAACAATACTTTGGTTTATATTTTTAAACCATTAATTATTCCTTCATTAATTACTTTATACGCCGTTTCTGTTGAGAAAAAGAACAAATGGTATATTCTGGCTTTGGTCTTTTCCTTTTTGGGAGATGTTTTTTTAATCGATAAAGACAATTTATTTTTATTCGGAATAGCTTCTTTTTTGATGTCGCAGATCTTGTATATAAAAATAATTGCAGGGCAGTTAAAAGCAACAACTTTAGTACAAAAACTATTTGCTGTAAGTCCGTTTTTGATCTATATAACTATTTTGATGATTATCCTAAAACCCAATTTAGGAGAATTTCTTATCCCGGTGATCATTTACGGAATTACCATCTCCATTTTTGGAATAGTTTCCCTTTTAAATTATATTTCAGCTAAATCAAAAATAGCATTGATCTTGCTGACAGGAGCAATTTTATTTATTCTTTCCGATAGTATGATCGCCTTAAATAAGTTTCACGAAACCAAAGCTTTTTATGGGGTTGCTATAATGATCACTTATGTTTTAGCCCAGTATTTGATTTTTAGGTTTATCTCCAACGAAGCTGAGATGTCTGATCAGTAAAACGGTGATATTTATCTGTATTACGGTGAGGAATAAGAAGTAAGGAGTAAGGAACTCAAAACTAAGCACTCAATAATTGTATCATTATATCATTGTATCATTGAATCAATATATCATTGCAGCATTGTATTATTCAGTACTAAACAGTTGTTTATTGGCTTGAAATTGATTAACTTAGCTGATGGAGTCGATTTAAAAAACCGCACTTAATTTTAAGAATCAAGTATATATTCTTTTTATCGATTTCTAAGTTTAAAACTAACCTAAAATTATAGCATATGTATGATAAAAAATCAGATCTGGCAGGGCCAGGAATTAGTACTTATGATGAGGTAAGTAAAATTTTACCGGATGATTACCAGGCTTTATTACCACCTTTAAAAAGAATGGAAGCCCTTTATATGGTTAAGGAATATATTGAAAAAGGTATGGCAGAAGCGTTGAATCTTCAAATGGTTCAGGTACCACTTATTGTCAGTAAAGACAGCGGTGTAAATGATTATCTTGACCGTGACGGATCGCGAACTCCGATTGATTTCCCTGCAGGTTTGGGTTTGCC
Organism: Bacteroidota bacterium; assembly: GCA_039715085.1. GTDB lineage: Bacteria > Bacteroidota > Bacteroidia > Flavobacteriales > Flavobacteriaceae > Namhaeicola. The sequence goes on from JBDLIB010000078.1 coordinate 10,116, forward strand.
TAAACGAATTGAAGCCCAGGTTGTGCAGGCTGCAACCAAGTGGAAAAGAATGGCTTTGGCTCAGTTTGACTGTGCTGTAGACCAAGGAATCAATACAGATATGAGAGCTGTTAGAAAAGATTATTTTTTAGATCATGACCATTCCTCCTATGTAGATCAATGGGATTGGGAAAAGAGAATCTCCGTCGAGGATAGAAATCTTGAGTATTTAAAAGATACGGTAAAAAAGATATGGAAAGTGATATGGGGAGCAGGTATGATGATAAAAGAAAAGTTTCCTGAATTAAATGATGCAAGATATCCTGATTTTCCTAAGGAACTTAAATTCTTTCATGCAGAAGAAATCTTAGAAATGTACCCCGACCTCCCAAGAAAACAAAGAGAAACAAAGTTGATTCAAGAGTATCCGGCTGTTTTTATTATTGGAATTGGTTCGGTGCTTAAAGATGGTTATCCGCATGAGATGCGTGCTGCCGATTACGACGACTGGATTACTCCGACCATTAAGAAAAACGGGGATCAAATGTATGGGTTGAATGGTGATATACTGGTTTGGAATCCGGTAACCAAAAGAAGGCATGAGTTGACTTCCATGGGTGTAAGAGTGACAAAGGAAACTATGAAAGCACAATTAGAACTTTCGGGTCAATTGGATTTTCTTAACTTACCATACCACCAGGCTATTTTAAATGATGAAATTCCTCTAAGTATTGGTGGTGGAATAGGACAGTCACGAACATATATGTATCTTCTAAGAACAGCGCATTTGGGAGAAGTTACCGTTTCGGTCTGGCCGGATGAATTGAAAAAGATCTGTGCCGAGAAGAATATTTATGTTTTGGAATAATTAAAGTTTGGTTCTTATAAATCATTCGTAAAAAGTATTAGAAAGATCAATAATCTGACTCGTCCTGATTTTTGTTTAAATTTCTCACTTTTTACTTGTTTCTTGTTTTTTCACGCAGATACCGCAGAATGGTGCTGAAATAATCTATGAAAATCTGTTAATCCCGGCCAGGCAGGGATGTTTCCTGTCTGCCGATAGGCAGGCTTGTTATTAAATTTAATGAAGCTAAATCTTTTTATCCGGCATACAATATTGTAAAAAGTGTAATTATGTTTGGATAGGAAGAGTTAGCTTCCATTAGAAAAAACTAAAGCCAATGATAAAATTTTTCCGAAAGATCAGGCAAAGACTGTTGACCGAAAATAAATTAAGAAAATACTTGTTTTATGCTATGGGTGAAATTGTGCTTGTTGTTCTCGGAATTTTGATCGCCCTACAGATCAATAATTGGAATGAGGATAAAAAAAAGGAAAAACAAGCCAATATATATTTAAGTGATTTAAAAAGTGATCTCAATTATGATATCAAAACTTTGAATGAAAGGATATTAGTAAATATCGATCGAATCAATCAAATTGATTCGATTTTTTACACATTAGCAACAAAAAAAGACCTATCGAAAGAAGAATTGCTTGAATTTGATGATCGTCATTATATATTAACGACAGAATCATATTTTATTCCTGAAAAAAGTACAATTAGCCAAATTAAAGCTAGTAGTCAAGGTGGTTTAATACAAAACAAGAACCTTCGTGATATGATGTTCCGGTATTATAGCGTTAATGATAGAAACGAAAAGAATGGAGAAGTAAGTCTTCAATTATATCAACACAATTTTTTCTCCTATAATATTGGTGGAACTGCCCTAATAGGTGGTGAATATTTTGAAAAATTATTAGGGAATTCCTTAAATCGACCCTATACAGATTATAGTAGTCTCTCTCAAAATTCAGTTTATATCGGAAATTTAGTTTTTAAAAAAGAAAATACAAAAACGCAAAACACAAAATATGAGGAAATTAGAACTCTTGCAGAAAATCTATTACAATTAATAGAGGATGAGCTGCAAAAGGGCGAAAAATAACGAAGATTATTACGGTGCTCTGCACATATATCAATCATACTTATTGAGTTTCTACAGATATTATGCAGCTTTGCTGCTTATTTAAAAAAGGTTTAGGAATAACAATTTTATCAGGTGCAGAGCAACGTAACATTTGTAATTATAGCCGCCAGGTTGAAATAAGGTGCAGTGCACCGTGATATTAATTTAGGATAGTAAGAAATATTAGTTGAAAAGAATTCCCTGCCTACCGTAGGTAAGATCAAGGCAACCCTTGATTGGTATAACAAAATATTTACATAAAACATCCCCTAAAGATTCGGTACTTTATTTTTTTTGGTAGGACAAATACTCCGGTTTTATCTATTGAATTTACTTATTCATAATTTGTGCTGTAATTAACAAGGTAATTATTGATAAATTAAAAAAAATAAAAGCAATCATAAATTTCTTTTATTTTAACATTTTTTTCTATAATATTACACTTCAAAAATAATACATCAAATTTCAATGGAAAATAGAAAATTACTTGCCATTATTAGATCTGTAATAAATCTATTTTGGATTTTACAATGGGTATTAATATTTGCTCTAATAACTTACACTTCACTACTTGTTTTAAATGTTGATTTTTTTGATGTAGATGTCCTAAAAGGGTTTAAAATACATTTCTCAAAAATCGAATTTATCCAACCATTAATTTTTGAAGGAAGTGAATATAGTTTTAATTTGACAAATGGTGTAGGTAGGTTGCATGTTTCAGATCTTCCCAGAAACTTTATTTACTATAGATTGTTTGCAGCATTTGTCGATACTTTTTTGTATTTGTCAATCCTCTATTTTTTAAGAAAAATATTTATCAATTTAACTGATAATGAATACTTTATTCCTGAAAATGGTATGTATCTTAAAAAAATTGGTTATACTATCATAGCTTTAGCATTATTGCCTGAGATTATACATTATCTGTCAGATCTACAAGTAGTGAAGTATATTACTATAGAAAATGTTAAACTTAAAACCGAATTTAATTTTGATATTCAGACAATTTTGTTGGGAATATTGGTGTTTGTAATAAGTTTGGTATTCTTAAGGGGTATAGAATTAAAGAAAGACCAGGAATTAACTATATAGTTTTATATGTCAATAATAACTAATCTTGATGTTCAGCTGGCAAAAAATAAAATGTCACTTACAGAATTATCTGAAAGGGTAGGTATAACTATTGCTAATCTTTCTATCTTGAAAAGTGGGAAGGCAAGAGCTATACGATTTTCTACACTCGAATTGATATGTAAAGAATTGAATTGTACTCCGGGAGATATATTGGAATATGTGCCTGAGGATATTTGATCAATTAAACGCTAAATTTAAAAATCTTAAAAAAATTATCGAAAAACAATTATATTTTATTGTTTTTCAATAAATATATTTCTACATTTGTTGGCATACATATATTTGATTAAAATATTTTATGCCAATAATCACCAATCTTGATGTGCAGCTTGCAAAGAATAAAATGACACTAACTGAGTTGTCAGATAGGGTTGGTATTACCATTGCTAACCTTTCCATTTTAAAAAGCGGTAGAGCCAAAGCAGTCCGCTTTTCAACACTAGAACGAATTTGTGAAGAATTAAATTGTCAGCCGAGCGATATATTCGATTATGTTAATGAGTGAGTAGTGAAATGTTAATAATTATACAAAATATCGTAAAACAACAAAATATTATTGAAAAACAATAAATATTATATATATTTGACGGATTAATAAATTAAATTTGATATAAATTATAAATAAATGAAACAGTTTTTTCCTTTAGTGCTAATAATTTCGTTGTTACTAAACGCGCAAATTTCAAAGGCACAAGTCCAATATGAGAACCAGGAAATTGACGCACAAATTGATGTGGCAAATTCCATGCTTTCAGTTGAAAATCAAATATCATTACCTTCATATTTGTTTTCTAAAGATAAAAAAAGCATAGAGTTCTTTTTAAACAAAAATTTAAATATTACTAATGTTGATGGAGCTAAAATTGAAAAATTAATTAATGCTGATACATTGATAAATGCTTATGTGAATAAATATAAGCTGGTATTTAAGAAAGCCAAAGATCACAATTT
>JBDLIB010000079.1:0-13948 GCA_039715085.1 Bacteroidota bacterium
TTCAGTATTATGTTCGAGCCAGGCCTTTACAAGGCCGAATATAAATATTCAGGCGTAAAACAATACATCAATTTTCCAATGCCACAACCTCTTTTTGAGCGGACTTCCAAAATGTATCCAACGTATAATATGGCGATCCCGGATCAATTCAGAATAGATCAGTTTATTAAGGAGTTTGATAAAAAATGGATAAAGGGTCAGAATGTAATGCCGGTATTTACGACGGTTATTATCCCAAATGATCACGGAGCAGGAGATCGCCCGGATGCCGGATATCCTTTTCGAGAAAGCTATATGGCTGACAATGATCTGGCAGTAGGGCGTATTGTAGAATATCTTTCAGGAACACCTTACTGGAAAAACATGCTTATTGTTATTACTGAGGACGATGCACAAAACGGTGTTGACCATATAGATGCGCATCGCAGTATTCTTATGCTCATTTCACCTTGGGTGAAAAAAGACTATGTAAGTCATGTACACTACAGTTTTGGAAGTTTATTTAAAACGTTTTGGAATATTTTGGGAATGCCCTACCTAAATCAATACGATGCCGGAGCCACGGACTTAAGTGACTTTTTTACAACAACTCCAGATTACAAAACTTACAATGCTCTGGATATTGATGCAAGAATTTTTAATCCTCAAAAAGCACTGGATCCTTTTGATGAAGATTTTAATTGGAAAGCAGTTAAAGAATCCCCTCAAATTGATAATATGGAGGATATGATTAGGGAAAGCAAAGAACAGGATGAATACCGTTTAGAAGACAGGGAGAAGAAAAAATGAACAAAACTTCATTATCAATATACACCCTGCTGACACCTTTTCTTGACACCCTAATCACGTAGCTTTTTCATGTCAAAAATTAAATTTAGAAACTAGTTTAATAAATCTGTTGAATTATTGACTGATAGAAAAAAACACTTAGCGATGGGAAAAAGAATAATAGTTATTTTAAACCAATGATCTCCCAATTCATCTACTTCTATTTACGCTAACACATCCCACTTTTATTCAAATTAAGAAGTAATTAGAATCAAAAAAAATAACAAAAGATAAATATTGTTGCCACAATGGTTGCCATAAAAAAATCGCAACTTGCTGCATATGAGTTAATTGCGATTATATTAAGTGACCCCGGCAGGATTCAAACCTGCAACCCTCAGAGCCGAAATCTGATATTCTATTCAGTTGAACTACGGGGCCATTGTCATTCCCGCGCAGGCGGGAATCTAAAATATTTAAGAAAGCAATTCTTTTACTACTCCTGAAATTGCTTTCCCATCTGCTTTTCCTGCTAATTGCTTGGAAGCCATCCCCATCACTTTACCCATATCTTTCATTGATGAAGCTCCTGTTTGAGCGATAATTTCTCCGATAACTTTCTTTAGCTCTTCTTCACTCATCTGTGCAGGTAAAAATTGCTCTAATACTTTGGCTTGAGCTAATTCCGGTTCGGCGAGATCATTTCTGTTTTGTTCTGTAAAAACTGCAGCGCTGTCTTTACGTTGTTTTACTAACTTTTGTACGATCTTTACCTCATCAGCTTCACTTAATTCTACACCACCACCACTGGTGTTTGCTAACAAAAAAGCCGATTTTAATGCTCTTAATGATTCTAAAGCTACTTTGTCTTTGGATTTCATAGCAGCTTTCATTTGTGTCATTACTTCTTTTTGTAAACTCATTACTCCTGTGTTTTTTGGGAAAGCAAATATACTAAAAAGTATTCTTTGTTTTATCTGAGATTTTTCAATTTTTTATGTAAGATCTTTATTTTTTATAACTCTTTCATATATCTGGCTCGGAATGGTTTTTAAATATTCATTTATTTTAGTTCTATTGACCATTGTCATTTTTTTTATCCCCTTTTTTTTCGTACTTTATAAGTGGAATTTAAAAGCAGATGTCATGAAAAAAAATGAACCAATAGCTAATATTATGACAAAGGATGTTGTAACATTAAATTTATCCGATACTCTTTATTCTGCCGAAAAGAGAATGAAAGTCAATAAAGTTAGACATATGCCTGTAGTAAATGGGGAAAAATTAATTGGTTTGTTGAGTTTGTCTGATTTGCAGAGGATTAGTTTTATTGATGCATATGGTAATGAAGGTACCGAAGATACTCCTGTTTACAATATGCTTACCATAAAAGATATGATGATAAAGGACCCATTAACGGTTTCTCCAAATGATACAATTTTTGAGGTTTCTAAACTTTTGGCAAGTAAAGAATTTCATTCTCTACCTGTGGTCGAAGATGAAAATCTGGTTGGAATAGTTACTTCGACCGACTTGTTAAACTTTTTTATAAATCTTTGTGAAGTTTAAGGTTTTCTATTTTTTTTACAATCGTATCAGCTAATTTAAATTTTGACTCTACCGTCCACCCGGCTATATGCGGGGTCATTAAAACCTTATCAGAATCTATCAAATATTGAAATGTTTGGGGAATGTTATCTTCAGAAAAGAAATTTTCGAATGAAGCTTTTTCATATTCTAAAACATCTAAACAAGCACCTGAGATTTTATTGTTTTTTAAGGCCTTTACCAGGTCGGTTGTAACTACTGCCGATCCTCTTGCCGTATTGATAAGGTAAAATGATTTTTTAAATTTCTGGATAAAATCATGATTTACCATTTTTTTGGTGAGTTCGGTTTGTGGTGTGTGTAAGCTCAAAATATCTGTTTTTTCAAACAAGTCTTCTAAACATACTTGTTTAGCATTTTCATTTCCTACATTCTCTTTGATGTCGTAACAGATCACCTCGCAGTCAAACCCCTTTAATTTTTTAGCAAAAGCATTTCCCATATTTCCATAACCGATGATCCCAACGGTTTTCCCTTCTAATTCTATTCCTCGATTATCTTCTCTCAGCCATTTTCCTTGACGGATCTCATTATCTGCTTTTTTAAGTTTGTTGAACAATGCTAAGATCATTCCCAAAGCATGCTCACCAACGGCATTCCTGTTTCCTTCAGGAGCCGAGATAAGATGGATATTTTTCTTTTCGGCGTAAGCCTCATCAATACTTTCCAGGCCGGCACCAACCCTGCCGATAAATTCTAAATGAGTGGCCTTATCCATAAATTCTTTATTGATCTTAAATCTACTTCTGATTATAATTCCGTCATATAAATGGATCTTTTTTTCTACTTCCTCTTTCGAAGAAATATAATCTTCATCACATTCAAAACCAAGTTTTTGTAAACCTGAAATCAGATGAGGATGGTTAGTGTCGAGGTGTAGAATTTTCATTTTAAAAAATGGATGCCTGGGTTATTGTTGTAAATTCCTCTAAAACTTTCATGCTAATATAAGAATTCCCTTTTTTATTCAGTTTTGGGCTCCAGGTAGTGATACAATACAGATCGGGATGTACGGCAACAATACCGCCACCAACACCACTTTTTCCGGGCAAACCTACTTTAAATGCAAATTGCCCTGCTTCATCGTAAAGTCCGCACAGTTGCATGGTAGCATTGATCCTTTTTGAAACACTTAAAGAAACAATCCTTTCATTATTATAAGGTAAAACTCCATCATTGGCAAATATCAAAAAAGACCTTGATAGTTCTTCGCAGGTCATTTCTATTGAACACATATGGTAGTAGAAATCGAGAACGACTTCAATATCGTTTTTGATATTGCCGAATGATTTCATCAAATTTACATGCGCTGCATTGGTATAGCCGTGCTTTTTTTCTGAAGTTACCACTTTTTCATTGAAATGGATGTCTTTAGTATTGGCCAGTTTTCTTACAAAATTCAAAAGTTCGGTTTTAGGATTCTTCAACTTACTTATTAAAATATCACAAACAACTAATGCCCCGGCATTGATAAAAGGATTTCTGGGAATCCCTTTTTCAAATTCCAATTGAACCAATGAGTTGAAAGGGTCTCCGGACGGTTCAACTCCAATGCGTTTCCATAACTTTTCGCCAACATGTTTTAATGCTAATGTTAAAGCGAATACCTTGGAGATACTTTGAATTGAAAATTTTTCCTGAAAATCACCTGCTCCAAAACTTTGATCTGAAATTGAGTAAAGATTGATTCCAAATTTATTGGAATCTACTTTTTTTAATTCGGGTATATAGGAAGCAACTTTTCCTTTGTTTGCTTCATTTTTGTATTTTATATTTAAATCATTGATAATTTTTTGGTAATCCATATTATTAAAATTAGACTGTTTTCAGTGTGTAGAGAGATAAACAGGATTTTGTACTATAAAAAATTATATAATATTTAATCTTTCATCATTTACTTTAAGGAGAGTGTAATTTACACTTATAGGACGTTGCAAGTTAATACATTTTATTAAATTTGGAAACTATAATTCTAGACATATAAAGGTTTAATGGAAGATTTTATAAAGTTTGATGATGAGGGCAGAATTGATTCAAGCGAAGAGTTATGGCTTCAATTTTTAAATGGTGATATGATTGCCTTTCGTTCTTTATATAATTATCATTACCAAACATTGTATAATTTTGGATTGAAATTTTTAAAACCTGCTAAGGTAGAAGACTGTATTCATGATACTTTTTTGAATATTCTAAATTATAAAGAATCCCTTAAAGAAGTAAAGAATGTTAGAGCCTATCTGTATAAAAGTTTCAGAAATCAAGCTATAAAAACGATAAGATCAAATAAATTGGACTTTAATTTGGTTGAAGGTAGTATCCCTCAGGATGTTGAAGATTCAGACAAAGAAAAGCTCATTTCTGAACTAAAAAAATTAATACAAGAATTAAGTCCGAGAGAACGCGAGATAATCTATCTCAAGTATTTTCAGGAATTTAATAATATGGAAATTTCTGAATTATTGGGGATAAAATACCAAACAGTGAGAAATATTTTGGCCGGAGCTATCAAAAAGTTGAGAGTTCTGGGTGAGGATTATCTGCAACTATTGTTCTTGCTAGTTCATAAATGAATTCTGATATTTGATAACTTAATTATGGTACAATTAGGTTTTCTCATCTCTAAAGTAAAAATCTAAATAATGAAATTAAATTTTATGAAGTTATTATATAAGTTTCGCTTGTCTTTTTTATTTTTTCTAATATCCTATTCAATAAATTCTCAGGACTATTATTTCAAAGAATATCAACCTTTTAATAAAGAAATCCCAAGTCCGGAAGAATTTTTGGGTTATAAGATTGGAGAATACCATACTCGACACGACCTGATAGTTGCCTATTTGGAAAAGTTAGCCGAATTATCAGATAAAGCGACTTTAAATACATATGGAAAAACTAATGAGAATCGAAAGCTTACAATGCTAACAATAACCTCGCCTGAAAACCATAAAAATTTAGAAAGTTTAAAAGAGAAACATTTGCAGGTTGTGGATAATAAGACCAATATCACTGATTTTTCTGATTTGCCTGTATTTATCAACTTAGGATATAATGTACATGGTAATGAGCCTTCGGGAGCTGAAGCTGCGATGCTGACTGCTTATACCTTGTTAGCTTCTGAAAATTCAAAAGTAACGAATTATCTTAAAAATACAATAATTTTCTTAGATCCAACCATTAATCCGGATGGAAGAGATCATCATAGTAATTGGGTGAATACTTTCAGAGGTACTCCTTTGATTGCCGATAAATATGATATTGAACACAATGAAGGCTGGCCAAGAGGAAGAACCAATCATTATTGGTTCGATCTGAATAGAGATCTGCTTTTAGCTGTGCAACCCGAAAGTAATGCAAGGTTGAAGTGGTATCATGAATGGTATCCAAATGTAGTAACCGATTTTCATGAAATGGGAACAAATCGCAGCTATTTTTTTGAGCCAAAGCAATTTTCCGCTTCTCTTGATCCGATAACGCCTGAGGAGAATTCAACAACTCTTAACAATGTATTTGCAAAACAGTTTGTTGAAGATTTGGATAAAATAGGTTCTTTATACTTTACAAAAGAGAATTATGATGCAACCTATCCCGGTTACGGTTCTACTTATGGAGATCTGCATGGGTCATTGTCTTTATTATTTGAACAGGCGAGTTCGAGGGGGCATATACAAGAAACTCCAACAGGAGAAATATCTTTTGAATTTACTATTAAAAATCAATTCATTTCTACTTTTGCTACCATTAAAGCTGCTATTGAAAATAAAAATATGCTGTATGAATATCAGAATAATTTTTATAATAATGCTATGGCGAAAGCGTCAAACAGCAAAGTGAAAGCCTATGTTTTTGGTGATAATTATGATAAAAATAGAAATAAGGAGTTTTTAAGCTTACTTCTTAAACATAAAATTGAAGTATATAACCTTGATAGTGATCTTACAATAAATAATAAAAAATTCAAAGCAGGAAGTTCATATTTAGTCCCTACCAGGCAACCTAAATATTATATGGTTCAAACGATGTTTGAGACATATAACAAATATAGGGATAGTGTTTTTTATGATGCCTCCTCCTGGTCGATGGTAAATTTCTATAATATGAAATATGATGCCATCAGCAAAAGTTTTAACAGAGGGTTACAAGTAACCAACGAAAATAACATGGTTGAAATCCAGGAATTTGAGAAGAGTAATTATGCCTACGTGATTCCATGGGATGATTATTATGCTCCTGCTGTTTTGTATAAATTACAGGAAGAAGGTTTGGTCGTTAAAACGGCTGTTAAACCATTTAAATCTTTGGCAAATGGAAAAGAAATAAACTTTTGCAGAGGTTCATTGTTAGTGGCTTTGGGAATTCAGAAGCTGGATAAGGAGTCTGTTTATAAAATTGTTCAGGAAGTTACGCAAGATCATGATATTCAGGCATATTCTGTAAATACGGGTTATAGTTTGAAGGGAATTGACTTAGGGAGTTACAACTTCGTTACTCTAAAACAACCAAAAGTGATGATGGTTGTTCAAGGCAGGGTATCCCCTTATGAGGCAGGAGAAGTATGGCACTTATTTGAGCAGCGAATGGAGATGCCTATAGTTAAAATCCCTGAACAAAATTTTTACAAAGTTGATCTTGACAGGTATAATGTTATAGTATTGGTGTCAGGAACCTATTCACAGCTAAGTAAAGAAAGTAAAGGTAAGCTTAAAGTATGGGTAGCAAACGGGAATACTTTAATTACAAGTGGAAAAGCAAGTTCATGGTTGATAAAGAATGAGATTGTAAAAGAAGCATTGACCAAAAAAGTCAAAGATTCTAATAAAGTAAGGTTGGATTATGCTGGTTCGAGAGGAGTAATAGGTAAACAAAGAATTGGTGGAGCAATTTTCGAAGTCGATTTGGATATTACTCATCCAATAGCTTATGGGTATCATGATATGAAGATCCCGGTCTATAAAAATAACAAAGTATTTTTAGCTCCTGCGAAAAGCAGGTTTTCTACTGTCGCGAAATATACACGTGAACCACATATTGATGGTTATGTAACCCGTGAAAATATTGATAATTTCTTAAAGAAATCTGCTTCGATCATAGTTAGTGGGATAGGAAAAGGCAGGGTTGTGATGTTCGCCGATAACCCAAATTTCAGAGGAGCATGGTACGGGACCAATAAACTGTTTATGAATGCTGTATTTTTAGGGCAAATAGTAAAAGTTCCAATGTAAAAAAATAAATATTTTAATAATACTCAAGGCAAGTATCTATATATCAGATGCTTGCTTTTTTATTTTCAAAAAAATAAAAAATAATCAAAATTTAACACATTTCACATAGTACAAAATGTAACTGTTTAACTCTTTAATAAAACAAGCCTTAGGAAAATTATGTCAAAGTCAGAAAAATACACCGTAAACGAATTATTAAACAATGATGAATTCATTACTTGGATAAATTCTGGTAAAGAAATAAATGATCGTTATTGGAAAGAAATTAAGAAAGATCTTTCTGCTGAGGAAAAAATAAATTTCTCTAAGGCGGAACAGATCATAAAAAAAATTAGGTCTTTAAACGTTGATAAAGCAAATGTGTCTCCAGAATTCATTCAGGAACAATATATCAGGTTATTAGAAGCTTCTTCAAAACCTCAAAATGAAGAAGGTTCAACACCAAGGGTTTTCAAATTAAATACTTTCTTAAAATACGCTGCGGCAGTAGTTTTACTAATTTCTTTGTCGGGGGTGATTTATAATACAATTTCTACAAAGAATTCATTTAGTGAACATTTACTTGTAAGTGAATTCAATTCTGATGATATTTTATTGCAAGTTTCCAAAAATAAATTTTATAAAATAACTGATTCAACCAACAATAAATGGCTGACAAGCCGGGGGGAATTTGTTAGTATTGATTCAGGAAACATTAGTTTCATTGCCTCAGATGATATTAGTGAGGGAGAAGAAATGTATAAGTTATATGTTCCTGCAGGAAAAAAATTCCATTTAACACTAATTGATGGTACAGAAGTGGAATTAAATTCTAATTCAACCATTGCTTTTAATAATTCTACCATTTCAAATCAAAGAAACGTAAACCTTACAGGTGAAGGATTTTTTGATGTAGCTCATAATGAGAACCGCCCTTTTGTGGTTCAATCATCTGATGTGACCGTTGAGGTATTAGGCACAGAGTTCAATATTTCTAATTACGCTAATGATGGATATGTGAGAGCAACTTTGGTAGATGGTTCTATAAAAATTGCCAATACTACCGGAGGGAATAAAGTTATTAAGCCTGGGGAACAAGCAACTATTTATGATGATGAAGATAAAATTAACATACAGCAAGCCGATGTTCAGGAAGCTGTAGCATGGACATCAGGTAGAATGATCTTTAGAAACGAAACATTAGAGAGTTTAATTCCAAAAATGAATCGCTGGTTCGATGTTGAATTTGTGATTTTAGATAAAAATTTAAAAGACTACCGATTTACAGGTACGCTTAAAAAAGAAAACGATCTAACCCATTATTTGCAAATTTTAAAATATACAGAGGGTATAAGTTATAAGATAGAAAATAAGCAAGTTAAATTGTTTGTCAATGAAGATCAATAGTGTTTGAAACTATTGAAACTCAAATATTAATTATAAGTAAAACAAAATAAGTATGAAAGAACATTTCACGAGGTGGATTTCAAAAAGTTTAAGTAGGGGAGTCCTTACACTTTTTGCACTCTTCTTAATGTCACCATCCTTTTCGGCAAGAGCAAATTATAAGCCGGAAAAGAAAGTGGTACAGGAGGAAAGATTAACGATCGATCAGGATCTGACAGTTAAAGAATTATTCAATTTGATTTCCAGTAAAACAAATTACGATTTCTTTTTTAACAGTAATTTGACCGAATTGGATCATAAACTAAGTATGCATGTGGAAAATGCAACAATACCTCAAATTCTAAATAAAGCATTTGAAAGTGTGCCATTAGAGTATACAATTAAAGGAAATGACATTCTTATTAGAAAGAGAGATGTAAAGCTTAATGAACAAGGTAAGAGAGCAGTTACAGGTGTTGTAAAAGATGATTTGGGAGTTCCTTTACCGGAAGTAAATATTTTGGTACAGAATACTGATGACGGAACTACAACAGATTTTGATGGAAATTTTACCATTGATGTAGCACCTGAAGATGTATTGGTATTCTCATATTTAGGATTTCAGGATAAATTTGTTCCTGTAGGTAATAATTTTTCATTTGATGTTAGCCTTGAACCGGCTACGAATGTATTAGATGAAGTGATTGTTGCCGGTGTTGCATCCGGAACTTCAAGAAAAAAGTTGTCGGTTTCTGTTGCAAAATTAGATAATAAAGCACTTACCGAAGTTCCACAGGCATCTGTTTCTTCTTCATTAACAGGGAAAGTAGCAGGTGTTTCGGTAACTTCATTAAGCGGTTCACCAGGATCAAGTCCAAAGATTGTTTTAAGGGGTTCAACAAATCTGACAGGTAATAATAGCCCTATGATCTTAATGGATGGTGTTATTATGCAAGGTTCCTTAGCAGATATCAATGTAGATGATATTGAAAATATGGAGATCGTAAAAGGTGCTGCTGCATCTTCTCTATATGGATCTAAAGCGGCAAATGGTGTAATTGTAATTACCTCAAAGCGTGGTAAAAATTTAAGCGATGGTAAAACGTCTGTTACTATTCGTAATGAATTTGGTTTCCAGCAAGTTGCAAAATATTTGGATCTGTCAGAATCTCATCACTATATGCTCTCACCTGAATGGTTAGACGCTGAAACTTATACGAAATATTATTATGTTACTTATCCGGATGATTATGAAGCAGGCTGGGATCCTAGAATCAACGGTAATAGAGTGATAAAAGAAGATCATTACCAGGATATGCCATATAGAGTAACCCGAGATCTTCAGGAAGAAATGTTTAATAGTGGGCAATACTCAACTAATTTTATTTCGGTTGGTCATAGGGTAAATAGTACTAATATTTATCTTTCTTTTGAAAATAATGAGAACGAAGGTGTGGTAATTGAAACCGGAGGTTATAAACGTAACAGTATCAGGGCGAATATTGATCATGCAATAACCGATAAGATCAAAATATCTGCAAGTAATAATTTTATCAGAACTTCGAATGACTTTTTGGGAGGTGGTACAGGAGCATTTTTTAGTGTTTTAATGTCTGAGCCGGATGTGGATCTGTTTAGAGATAATGTAGATGGACAAAAATATAATTATTATCCAAACCATTGGAATACACAATTTGAAAATCCTCTTTACGATCTTCATGCCAAATCTAGTGATTCGCATAAGTCAAGATTTTTAGGAGCCTATGATCTAACATGGAAACTTACTGACTGGATGAAATTTGAAGGTTCTTATGCATTAGAATCTCAGGATTATAGAAGTACTAGTTACAATCCAAAAAATACGATATCTTCACTTCAGCCAAATTATATTGATCCTGATGCTGATAATCCAGTAGTAGATCCTAATAATCCTATCGAAACAATCTACACGGGAGGTAGTTTAAGAAAATATACATCCAATATTTTTAATCAGTCTGCAAGAGCTACTTTAAGCTTTAAGGAATCTTGGGGGGACCTTGATTTTAATGGAAAGTTAAGTTATTTATATGAAAAGAATCATTTTGAAAGTGCCACTGCAGGAGGAAGCAATTTTGTTTTAAACGATTTGGTTAGTTTGGATAATTTCAAAAAAGAGGATATGTATAATAGCGATAATATGACTGATATTGTTTCAGAAAATTATTTTGCCATAGCTTCATTTGTTTATAAGGATCGATTCATTTTGGATGGATTATTCCGTAGAGATGGTTCTTCACTCTTTGGAGAAAATGAAAGATGGCATAATTATTACCGTGTATCAGGAGCTTACCGTATCATTAAAGATGCTGAGGTTGACGGTATACAGGAGTTAAAATTAAGAGCTGCTTATGGTACTTCAGGTCTAAGGCCCGGATATGGATATAAAGATGAGGTTTATAACTTATACCAAGGAGCGGCATCAAAAAGTACTTTAGGAAATAAAGATCTAAAACCGGCAAGGGCAAATGAATTAGAAATTGGATTAGAAACTTCTTTCTTAGATAGATTTAGATTTGAAGCAACTTATTCAAATTCAATTGTAAGTGATCAGTATTTATTAGCACCACAATTAGTTCCTCTTGGTGGAGTACCATATCAGTGGGTAAATGCAGGTGAAATTGAAACCAATACATTTGAGGCTACTCTTAACGCTAAGATTATTGAAAAGGAAGATTTTTCATGGGATATGACCCTAACTTTTGACAGGACAAGGCAAGAAATCACAGAACTTTATATTCCATCTTACCTTACAGGTCCGAATGGTGTTAATGCTTTTAAAATTGCCGAAGGAGAAACTTATGGAGCAATGTATGGAGTTGATTTTATCAGAACTTTAGAGCAAATGCAGCAACAATTGGGGGCTGATGATGATATTAGTAATTATTCTGTAAACCGTGATGGAGTAGTTGTAAGAACTGCCGATATCGGAACTGTAAATGAAAAACCATTTATGGTACGAGATGAAAATGGTGCTGAAAAGAATATGAAAATTGGTGACATCAATCCTGATTTTAAGTTAGGCTTAAATACAATGTTCAGATTTAAAAACCTATCTGCTTACATGCTTTGGTCATGGAAACAAGGTGGAGATCTTTATAATGGAACTGCACAATATTTAATGCGTGATCATCGTCATGAAATGATGGATCAAATACACACAAAACCTGAGAATAAAAAAACAGTTGATTATTACAAAGCATTGTATGATGCACAAGCATTGAATGGCTTTTGGGTAGAAGATGCCTCTTATGTTAAATTACAGGAAGCATCACTTTACTATACTTTAGATAAAGAGGCTTTAGGTACAACAGGCAAGTATATGGATCATATTAAAATTGGTCTTTTAGGAAGAAATTTATTGACTTTTACGGATTATTCAGGGTATGATCCTGAAGCCGGTGATGATGGTTTCTTGTTTGATGATTTCGGTTATCCAAATTTCAGAAGTTATACTGTTTCAATTGAATTAAAATTTTAGAAAATATGAATATGATGAAAAAATATTTATTTCTTTTCCTTATTGGTACTGTTATCATTTCCTGTGCTGATCTGGATATTGAAAATGAGAATAGCCCAACCAAAGAGACTGCTTTAACGGATGCAGATGCGGTAAAAAGTGTTACATCAGGCTTGTTTAATACATGGTTTAGTCAAGAGCAACACAATTTTGGATCGGTAGGTCCTGCAATGTGGGTAATGGCAGACTGGGGAACTGTTACCTGGGCAAATTATGCAACTAAAGACATGAGTGAAGAGCCTAGAATATTTTTTGATAACCAACCATCTTATGGTTACCAGGCAGTTACCAAGAACTATTGGAGATTTATGTATAATGTTCTTACTTCGGCCAATGATGTCGCTTTAGTAATAGACGAAGGCTTGGAGATAGGTGACCGTGGAAGCGAAACTATGATGGTAAAAGGGATGGCCCATTTTATGCAGGGTTTAGGTAATGGATATGTAGGATTAGTTTTTGATAGAACCTATCCATCTGATGAATTTACAGATTATACTACTTTGCAATCAACTGATTATCACGCTTCCATTGATATGGCAATCAGTCAGCTGGAAAAAGCTATTGAAATTTTTGATAATAATAGCTTTACACTTCCTAATGATTGGATCAATGGTAATGATTTTACCAATCATGATATGTCAAAATTGGCACACTCCTTTATTGCTCGTTTGATGGTTTATTCGCCAAGAAATAAACAACAAACAGATAATTTGGATTGGGCAAAGGTTTTAGAACATGCTGAAAAAGGAATTACCAGTGATTTTAATGTTTTAGGTGATGGAAAATCTAGTGGAAGTAACTGGACAACCTGGTATAAATACTATTTGGCTCGCCCAAACTGGGGGAAAGTAGATATGCGTGTTGTACATATGTTAGATGAAACGATACCGGCAAACTGGCCTGAGGGAGGTATAGCGGATCTGCCACATGAAGGAAGAATCATTTCTGATGACCAAAGGGTTTTATCCGATTATGAATACAATTCGGCAAATAACCGCCCGGAAAGAGGATTATACAGATGGTCAACATATCGATACAAACGTCATGATGATTTCATTAATAATCAATTAATAGGTGATGTAATCATGATGCGTAAAGCTGAGATCGATCTTTTCAAAGCAGAAGCATTATTAAGATTAGGAAGAGTAGAAGAAGCTGCGGCAGTTGTTAATGCAGGAACAAGAGTTACCCGTGGAGGTTTGGCACCGGTTACAGTAGATGCTGATGCGGTTAATAAAGCAATAGTATATGAAAGAACCATCGAATTACCATTAACAGGTATGGGTATTGAATATTTTGATATGCGTAGAACCGGACAGTTACAAGACGGTTCTTTATTACATTTCCCAATGCCTGCTCAACAATTAGAAGTAGCGCAGGAACCATTTTACACCTTTGGAGGTATCAATCCGCAATACGGAACACCGAACGA
>JBDLIB010000080.1:0-13810 GCA_039715085.1 Bacteroidota bacterium
TTAAAGGCTTTTTGTTGGCCATTTTCATTTGGAATACTCAGAACCTGTGAATCTAAATTCGTTTGAATACCTCCAAGGCTTTTTCTTGATAAAATATTCTCTTTAATTGCAATTAGCGGATAATGTTTTTTCTGATCTAATTTTTGTGGTTTCAGGGTTCTTTTTTTATCTCCTTTATACCGGCGGGTATGTACAATACGGCGGATCTGTTCATCATTCCAAAGATTTTTCCCTCGTTCAAAATTCCTGTCATAGCTTTCAATAGATTCCTTTAAGGATTCCACAGAAACATCATCAGTTCCGGTAAGGGCATTCATCTTTTTAGCCAGTTCTTCTATTGAATTTGCAGTTAAATAATTTGGAGAATCTTTTTCTAAAGTTTGAATCAACTTTTTATTTCCTTTAAGAACTGAATATAAGAATTTGAAAATTTTCTTTTCTTTAATCCCTTCATTAAATTCAGATCCTGATACTGCCAACTCTTTATATGCTATGGTTTTATTGAGAATTTGCCATGAATATTGTTTTTCCTGCTCACATATTTTGGTTACCAAATATCTTGTATCAAAGGAGGTAACTAACGGAATTGGTCCCATTCTCTCTCCTTTGTAATTTAACCATAAAGCAGATTTTGGTGGCACTAAACTGAGTCCGTGATTTTCTCTTTTCGGATAGGGGTGAGGTATTCCTGCTGCATAATTCCACATTAAATTTAAGTTATTGACATTTCCACCAATTTCACTCACTTTATCGTGGATCAGCCCGTCGGAATATTGATGAGATCCGTTTAGAATTTCCTCAGGGGGAGTTTTCCAATCTTTGTGCCAATGTTTTCTCACTTTTTGCATATTTCCGTTGATTCCACCAGTTGCTACAATAAAATCATCGGCTTTACAAATAAATGGTTTTTGGCTTTCTTCATCGATACCTTTTATGGCAGTTATCTTTTTATCTTCAATTACAAAATCCTCAGCTTTATGCTGGAAATGAACACTCACATTTTTATAATTTGGATGTGATTTAAGATGATTGGTTAAGGCTTCGATCAAACCATGTCCTGTTCCCCAAACCATATGGAATCTGGGAACTGAATTTCCGGGTTTAAATAAACCTCTTTCCACCCAATGTACTACCGGAAAAAATTTCACTCCCTTTTCGCTTACCCAATCGTAAACTTTATGTGTTGATCCTAAAAATTCATTTGCCCATTGTTTACCCCAAACCTCATTTTTATCAAATTCAGCAAATGAAAACCAGTCTTTTTTAGCTTGTGTAACGTTGTCTTTTATTTTGGAGAATCTTTGTTGTTTGGAATTGATAAAGAACATTCCGCCAAAGGATTCCTTAGCAAGGCCACCGAAGTTTTCTTCATAGTCGCGCTCAATGATAATTACTTTTTTATTAGTGTTTAGTAATTCAATTGCAGTGGTAATTCCGGCAATTCCCCCTCCAATAATTACCATGTCTGCCTGATAAGTTTTGATATTCAATAGCTTTTGTTTAAAATTTATTAAATATATAAATAATTTTAAATTATCTGACTCTTTTAGGTCTGCAAACTCTGAAAGGTCAAAAAAAAGACCTGAATATTTAAAATATCCAGGCCCTAATATTTGATGAGTTGTAAAATTTAATTAAGTCCTCTTTTTTTGATCAAAGGCTCTATGCTGGGTTTTCTTCCCCGGAATTCCTCGTAGAGTTCCATTCCTTTTCTGGTACCTCCAAGGCTGATCACTTTTCTGTATCTTTTAGCTATTTCAGGATTGAATATATCACCTGATTCTTTAAAAGCATCAAAAGCATCGGCATCCAGAACCTCAGCCCATAGGTAACTGTAATACCCAGCAGAATATCCGCTGCTGAAAATATGTTGAAAATAAGTACTTCTATAACGGGGAATGATCTCTTCTATCAGTCCGATTTTTTCCATCGAATTTTTCTCAAATTCATTACATTCCCTTTGTTTTGTGTCTTCCAAAGTGTGCCAGTTCATGTCTAAATATGAAGCTGCCATATATTCGACTGTAAAAAATCCTTGTCCGAAGTTATTTGCGTCCTTCATCTTTTTAACTAAGGCTTCAGGAATCACTTCTCCGGTTTGATAATGTTTAGCAAATAATTTTAAGAATTCAGGTTCGCCCATCCAGTTTTCCATGATCTGTGATGGAAACTCAACAAAGTCTCTTGGAACGGAAGTCCCGCCCAGTGAACGGTATTTTACATTAGAAAATAAACCGTGCAGACCGTGGCCGAATTCATGGAGAAAAGTCTGTGCTTGTGAGAATGACAATAGTGAAGGCATTCCTTCAGTTGCCGGAGGAAAATTAAAATTGTTGGTTACAATTGGTGTAATATATTCACCTACATTAGATTGTTTTCTCAAGGCATTCATCCATGCACCACCTCTTTTGCTTTCACGGGCATAATAGTCTAAATAGATAATTCCTAAATGCTTTCCATCTGCTTCCGAAATTTCAAAAACCTGTTGATCTTCATGCCATTTTGGAACATTTTTTAACTCTTTGAATTGTAACCCGAATAATTTGTTTGCAAGTTGAAATACACCATCTCTAACAGCATTTACTTCAAAATACGGACGAGTTTCTTCTTCGTCGAAATTATATTTTTCTTTCTTTACTTTTTCCACATAATAACGCCAGTCGCTGTCGATAAATTTATCATTTATTCCTTCCGATTTCATTTTAGCTGCTAAAGCATCACGTTCCTTTTTTGCCTGGTTTAATGCAGCAGGCCAAAGTTTTTCCATAAAATCATAAACAGCTTCAGGAGTTTCGGCCATATTATCGGATAAAATAAATTCTGCGTGGTTTTTATACCCTTTTAATTGCGCTTTTTCAACCCTTATATTTGCAATTTCTTGCAGAATTGCTTTATTGTCTTCTTCATTGTTATTATTTCCGCGTAAAGCATAACCCTCAAAGATCTTTTTTCGTAGTTCTCTATTAGGAGAAGCTTTTAAAAATGGGTTTACACTTGTACGGCTTAAAGTAAAAGACCAACCTTTATCATGACCTCTTTTTTCGCTTTCTTTTGCTGCAACTGCCAATAAACTTTCAGATGCATTGCCCAGATCACTGCTGTCACTTACATGCAATTCAAAGCTATTTGTTTCTTTTAGTAAATTATCGCTAAATTTCTGAGTTAATACAGCTAGTCTGCTGTTCAGTTCACGCAATTTACCTTGTTTTTCATTGCTGAGGTTTATGCCGGCTCTTACAAATCCTTTATGTGTTTCTTCCAAAAGTTTCAAGCTTTCTGCATCCAGATTCAAACTATCTTTTTGCTTATAAATTGCATCAATTTTTGCAAAAAGTTCTGGGTTTAATCTGATATCATCTGAAAGTTTTGAAAACTCTGGAGCAAGAGTTTTAGCAGTTTCATTGATCACATCATCGGTATTTGCACCTTTTACGGCATAAAAAGGACTACTTATTTTAGTTAATGTTTTACCGCTTAATTCTAAAGCTAAAACAGTATTTTCAAAAGTAGGAGCCTCTTCGTTGTTAATTATAGCATCAACATCAGCTCTTTTTTCTTCAATTCCTTTTCTTAGTGCAGGAAGATAGTCTTCGCTTTTAATTTGGTCAAAAGGAGGTACTCCAAAGGGGGTATTCCACTCGGTTAACAATGGATTTTCTCTTTCAGTTTCCATAGGTTTCTCTGATTTCTTTTCACAGGATGAGAACATGAAGATACCTGCCAAAAATAATATGAATATTTGTTTCATTTTATGAAATTTATAAATACGGGCGAAAATATGATAATTATATGCTCGAAAAGCTAACAAACATCATTTTATGAGGTTTGTTAGGCATAAATAACAAAATTTTAAGAGAATATTGAATTTTACGACTCCTCAGGAGGCTCTATTTCATGGAGTTCGCCCATTTGTTTTAAAATATCGAAAGTTTTTTTAGCTTCTTCTTCATCAACAACACTAATGGCTGCGCCAACGTGTACCAACACATAATCACCAACGTTGGCTTCGGGAGTTAGGGTTAAACTTACATCTTTTATGATTCCGTCAAAGGATACTTTACCGGTTCTGAATGTTTCGTCCAGTTCTGCGGTGATCTCTATTAATTTCCCGGGTATTGATAAGCACATATGAAATTGAATGATTTAAAATTCAAAATTTAAAATTGTCATTCCCGCGAAATCGGGAATCCTGTAATTATTTTTCTACCTATTATTAGCCTCTAACCACTCATGCCATTTTTCCATTCCCTCACCGGTAGTTGCCGATACTTCAAAAAACACCAAATCAGGATTTACTTGTCTGGCGTATTCTTTTACCTTTTCAATATCAAAATTCAAATAAGGCAAAAGATCAATTTTATTGATTAGACAAACATCCGATGTATGGAACATATCGGGATATTTTACTGGTTTGTCTTCACCTTCGGTGGTGCTGATTATGACAACCCGTTTGTTCTCCCCCAGATCGAACATGGATGGGCAAACCAAATTCCCTACATTTTCTATCATTAAAATGGAATTGTCTTTTATGTCCATTTTTTTTACGGCATCATAAACCATATCACTTTCCAAATGGCAGCCTTTTCCGGTATTGATCTGCATGACCGGAATATCGAGAGCATCTATTCTATTTGCATCGTTTAAAGTTTGTTGATCACCTTCGATCACATAAAAAGAAATTTTGCTTTTTAAGTCGGATAAAGTTTTTTCTAAGATAGAAGTTTTTCCAGAACCGGGAGAGCTTACCAAATTTAAAGCAAAAATATTTTTTGCATCAAAATAACCACGATTTCTTGCAGCCATTACATCATTGTGATGTAAAATATCTTGTTCGATTTCTACAACTGTTTTGTGATGATGTTCATGAGCATGATCATGAGAATGGCCATGTGTATGATCGTGATCACCATGATGGTGATGATGAATGTTAATTTCTTTCGGATTTTGAATACTTACACCGTTTTCTCCGGTGCCGCAACCACAAGTACCACACATATTTGAGAATGTTTTAGTATTCAAATATAGGTAATATTAATTTATATCCCGGGTTATTAGTAACAAAAAAGAAACCGCCAATATTCTATATAGACGGTTTATAAAGTTTAACTCCTGTTTGCCTTTGGCCAGCTTAGCGGGAATTATTTTTTTAAATATTATTGGAAATTCTTAACCAATAAATATTCCTTTTTAACCTTTAGGTCGGCAAGAACATTTAAAGCTTCCTCAATATAAATATCTTTGCTGAGATTTTTATGCCATACCTCCCTTTTTTTACTAAGAACAGAATCTTGTTGAATCAAAGGAATCTCATATTTTGGGGACTTAAAAGTCAGATTATTTTGATAGTCATTGATAGCCTCAAACTTTTTGCTTTCTGTCTCTCTTTTCTTGATATCTTCCTGGTAATCATCAAAATTTAAAAAGATAGTATTATCATCTCTTCCTTCCTTTAACCACCTGGCATTTTTATCAATCAAGGCAAATTGAGGGTTCGAAACTATGCGTTCTTTACTCTCATTAACTACTGCATTAAAATTTTCATAATAATTAAGTGAGACGTAATCAGCTCTTGAAACTTTATCCCACCCTAGTGGCCTTTTTTCATCTCTTTCACCAATATCCATATAGGTATATCTGTCTGGCATTGCAATATCAGATTCAACACCTTTTAATTGTGTTGAGCCACCGTTGATCCTGTAGAATTTTTGGATGGTCATTTTTAGGGCTCCAAGATCAGAAGGATAAGTATAATAATTATTCAAAGGAAGTAAATTTTGAACAGTTCCTTTTCCAAAGGTTTGTTCAGATCCAATAATTACAGCACGGTTATAATCTTGCATAGCAGCAGCAAAAATTTCGGATGCTGAAGCGGATAGTTCATTCACCAGAATTACCAATGGACCATCCCATTGTACTTTTTTATCTTTATCAGATTTTACATTTGGTTTCTCACCTCTGTATTTCACCTGTACAACCGGGCCATCTTCAATAAATAATCCGGCAATATCAATAGCAGTTTTTAATGATCCTCCACCATTGTTTCGAAGATCAATTAATAATCCCTTCACATTTTCCTCTTTGAGTCTTTCAATTTCAAGGGCCATATCGGTAGCCGAATTTCGGTAACCTCTTTCTTTAAAATCAATGTAAAATTTAGGCAGATTAATTACCCCGTAATTGTGTCCATTCTTTTCAACAACAGTTGATTTTGCAAAAGTTTCTTCCAATTCAACAACATCTCTTATAATAGGAATCACTTTTAATGTACCGTCAAGTTTCAATACGGTTAATCTTACTTCCGTACCTTTTTTGCCTTTTATGAATTCGATGGCATCGTCAAGTCTCATACCAATAATATCTGTTGGCTCTTCATCGCCTTGAGCAACTTTTAGGATCGCATCGCCAACTTCAAGTTCTCCCTGCCTCCATGCCGGTCCGCCTGAAATTAATTCGACAACAGTAGTATATTCCTCTTTTTTCTGTAAACGGGCTCCAATTCCCTCAAGTTTTCCTGCCATGCTTATGTCAAACCTCTTCTTGTCCTTTGGAGCAAAATAAGTAGTGTGTGGGTCAAAACTCAAAGTAATACTGTTTAAGTACACAGAAAACCAGTCAAACTGATCCAGATCAGCCATAAAATCATAAAAGTCATCCATGCTCTTTCTGGTACTTTCACGAGCTTCTCTCTCTAATTTTTCAAAAGTTTTTGGTTGTTCAGGAGCCTTATCTTCCGTTTTTGGTTCGTCAATAACTTCATCAAAATCTTCTTTAGAAACAGAATCATCCTTAAGTTTTTCCTGCATTCTTATTTTTTCGTGTAATCTTGAGAGTGTAGCAACCTTTAACTGATCTTGCCATGTTTGAATCAATTCAGCTTCATTATTGGCATATTGTTTATTATCATAATCTATAGAAAATGTTCCTTCCTTATCAAAATCAAAAGGATCTTTTAATATTTCTTTGTAATATTTTTTTGATTCTTTTAATCTTTGAGTATATCTGGTGTAAACCAAATTAAAAAAACTAAGATCTTCATTTTTAATTTGATCGTCTATCAATAATTTATAATATGAAAATTCCTCAATATCAGAATGATAGAAGAAACGTTTTGTAGGATCCAAACCATCTAAAAACTCATCGTAAACATTTTTTGAAAAATCATCGTCCATTTGCATTGGTTCGTAATGGCCTTTCTTTAAAGCATACCTTATAAGAGAAATCAGCACCTTATCTTTTTCCGGATCAGGAGTTGTTTTTGCTTGAAAGCCAACGAGTAACCCAGCAAAAATAATAATTGGGATTATTATTTTGTATTTACTTTTCATATATTCGAGGGTTTTATGCATTCTTTGATTATTTTGTGTAAGCCCATCTATAGGTTGCCAAGATAATAAAAATAAGCAGCAAATTATCTAAATCTTTGATAAATGGCGATCTTTTTTAAGTATATGCAATATTAATTAAATAATTGTTTAATCCATCTCAATGAAATGTTAAAGAGTAAACGTATAGTTAAATTAATTATTGAGTTAAAACTTAATTAATCTTAAAGTCCTAAATTTGTTTAAAAATAGATATGGCAAAAAAACCCTTAATATTAGTAACTAATGACGATGGAATAACAGCACCGGGAATAAGAGCTCTTATCGAGGTGATGAATGAGATTGGAGAAGTCGTTGTTTTGGCACCCGATAGTCCACAAAGCGGTATGGGGCACGCAATTACCTTAGATACAACCATTTATTGTGATAAAATTTCTATAGATGAAGGCCCGCAAAGTGAGTTTCGATGTTCAGGTACTCCGGCAGATTGTGTTAAAATGGCGGTTAGTGAGATATTGCCTAAGAGGCCAGATTTATGTGTCTCAGGTATAAATCATGGAAACAATTCCTCAATTAGTGTAATATATTCAGGTACAATGAGCGCTGCAATTGAAGCCGGTATAGAAGGAATTCCGGCGATCGGATTTTCTTTATTGGATTATGCCTGGGATGCTAATTTTGAAGTATTGAAAAAGTATATTAAAAAAATTGCATTAGAAGTTTTAGAAAATGGAATGCCTGATGGAGTAGTGTTAAACGTTAATTTTCCGAAGGTAGAGAATGCCAATTTTAAAGGGATAAGGGTTTGTCGCCAGGCAAGAGCCAATTGGGTAGAAGAATTTGATAAGCGTATTAATCCGCAAGGAAAGGAATACTATTGGCTTACAGGCAAATTTATTAATTTAGATCAAGGGGAAGATACTGATGTATGGGCTCTTGAAAATGATTATATTTCGGTTGTTCCGGTTCATTTTGATCTTACGGCACACCATTTTATTCAAAGTTTAAACTCATGGGATCTATGATAAAAAAAGAAATAATAATTGGTTTTTTGACGGCATTGGTAGCTACTTTGTTTGGTTTTTATTTGTATGTTGAATTTGTTTTACCTTACGAATTTAAGGAATCTTTAAAAATAATTAATGAGGAAAGTCTATGGGGGAAAGTGCTCGGTTTGGCTGCAATTCCGAATTTATTAGTGTTTTTTGTATTCCTAAAAAAGAAACAAGATTATAGGGCAAAAGGAGTTTTGATGGAGACTTTCTTTGTCGCATTTTTGATTTTAATTTCAATGTTTTTTTGAATTAATCAATAATAATTTAAATAAATGAAATATTATATCATAGCCGGAGAAGCTTCTGGCGATCTTCACGCCTCTAATTTGATGAAAGCATTGCAAAAAAAGGATGCTCAAACCGAATTTCGGTTTTGGGGAGGGGATTTGATGCAAGCTGTTGGAGGAACTCTGGTTAAACACTATAAAGACCTTGCTTTTATGGGTTTTTTGGAGGTTGTTATGAATTTAGGGACTATCCTAAGCAATATTAAATTTTGTAAAAAAGATGTTGTAGAATTCAAGCCTGATGCTTTGATACTGGTAGATTACCCCGGATTTAATTTAAAAATTGCCGAATTTGCCCAAAAACAAAATATTCCGGTTCACTATTATATTTCGCCAAAGATCTGGGCATGGAAAGAAAGTAGGATTCATAATATCAAGCGTGATGTTGATTTTATGTATATCATCTTGCCTTTTGAAGTCGATTTTTTTGAAAAGAAACATAATTACCCCGTAAATTATGTTGGGAATCCTTTGTTGGATGAAATTGCGAACAGAAAACCAACAGATAATAAATTATTTCGGAAAGAAAATAATTTGAATGAAAAACCGATCATAGCCATCTTACCCGGTAGCCGAACACAGGAAATCACAAAAATGCTTTCGGTGATGTTAAAGATGGTTCCGAAATTCTCTGATTATCAATTTGTGATTGCCGGAGCTCCGAGTCAGGAACTTTCTTTTTATAAATCGTTTATCCCAAATAACGATGTAGCTGTTATAGAAAATAAAACCTACGACCTGCTTTCCGTTTCTTATGCTGCTTTGGTCACTTCGGGGACAGCAACCTTGGAAACAGCAATTTTTAAAGTTCCACAAGTTGTTTGCTATAAAGCAGGAACGATCTCGTATAAAATAGCCAAACTATTGGTGAAAAATATCAAATATATTTCGTTGGTAAATTTAATTTTAGATAAAGAAGCTGTAACAGAGCTGATTCAGGATGACTTTAATGAAGAAAGGCTGGAGAAGGAGCTTCAAAAGATCCTAGATACCAAAGGAAGAGAAGAGATGTTTGAAGATTATTATGAATTGGAAAAGAGATTAGGTGGAAAAGGTGCCAGTGAAAGAACTGCTGAATTGATATTTAAGAATTTGAAAAAATGACCTCAGAGAGGTCATATATTTGTAGATTAATGATATAGATAAAGAAAAACGACCCTAGAGGGGTCGCATGTTTTTTGTATTTTCAGTCTTCAATCCAATCAAATAAATATTTTTCATGGTAATAGATCTCGAATTCCTTTAAAAATCTATGATATTCTTCCTTAAATGTTTCGTTATTATGATGTCTTTTTTGATTTAATACATAATTATAAACATTCTCAATTTGAGAATGACTATAAGAAAAAGCACCAAATCCATTTTGCCATTCAAATTTTGATCGTGTAAATTTATTACTATTGATAAATGAATTACTAGACTTTTTTATCTCTTGAATCAAATTGGATAAGTTACAAGATGGTCTCATTCCGATAAAAATATGAATATGATTTAGAGTGCCATTTATTGCAATCATTTTTTGCTTCTTATTTTGAACAATTCCGGTTATGTATTTAAACAATTCTTCTTCCCAAGAGGGTTGGATTAAATTTTGCCTTCCTTTTACAGCAAAGATAATTTGAATATAAATTTGAGAATATGTATCTGCCATGATAAACTTTAAATGTTTATCAGTTAATGTCAATAATTATAAAATGTTAACATTGTGGTTAGAAAAATATTATCATTACAACCATTTATCATCAATTCCGTTTGAACATACGACCTCTCCGAGGTCGAAAACCGTGTTATATGCATTTTGCTATAAATATTTGAGTCCTCCGGACTCAAGCAGATAACTATTTGGGGATTAAATTCACAAAATACGATAAACTTTATAATAAAAAATGACCTCAGCGAGGTCATATATTTATAGATTAAATTTGTTGAAAATAATACGACCCCTGGGGGGTCGCATGTTAATTTTATTCGCACAAACCTTCCAAAGTTTCTTCAATATCACCGGGAGAGCTCATAATTTCCATAAAAGTTCCCATAGTTAATTCAGGCCAATGTACAGCCAATCGGTAACGGCCGTGTAGCATAGTAGCTTCTGTGCCTTGTAAGATAATTTCATAAGGCATTGCAGCTATATGATCTTCACCAATAATTGGTAAAAATTTTGCTTCACCTTTGGTTTTATCCATTAAGCCAACTCCGAAAACAGCAACTTTACTGGAAGAAAATTTAAGTTTATAAATTAATTTTGTATTTCCTTTTTTAGCAGCAAGATTTTTTTCAATGATTTTTACACCTTCTTCAAATGAATCAAAATCTTCTAATTCTACAGGATCTGTAAAATAAGGCATCATCATTTTGTATTGGTATTTTTGCAATTTGCTTGCTGATAATGATCCGCCGAAAGGTTTGTTTTCACTACCTAAAGTAGATAATGCAGATTTTGCATCGGCAGTCACTTTTTTAAGTGCTGTTTGATGAGAAGCATAGTTTTTTCCTAAATAAGCATTAAAAAGATATTCAGGATTCAAATAACTGATGGTAGTTTTCCCACTTTTTGAGATCAAACCAACTTTTAATGCTGCAGCAAGGGCACCACGATCTTTTACTTTCAAAACAGTAGTTTGCAAATCTTTTCGAGTATAAACAATAACTTTTAAACTCGATTTGTTTTCAGGGTTGTATTCCCCGATAATTTCAAAGCCTTTTGCCTGAAGAGCAGATTTTATCTGGCTTGATGTTTGACTGATATCAGAACCGGAAACACCAACTTTGATATAAGGTGATAAATTTTGTGCTTTTACAGTACTAAATCCAAAGAAAAGGAAGATCAGTAAAGCACTTGAAATAAATTTTTTCATGATGAAGTTGTTTAAATGTTGAATAATAATGATTAAGTTAAGCAATGATCAAAACAAAATGTTCCCAGGCATTTTGTTTAATCGACCGCTAAATTACTAAGCAAGATCAATTTAAAAACTAATATTTGTCATGTTGAAGTGATTATTTATTTTATTTTTACTATCGAGTATGTTTTTACTTATTTTATATTTTTTTGGATAAAAAAAATTGACAGCCATATGTAAAAAGCCTAGTAATTAAGTTATTGTGAAAAATATTTTGATTTGAAAAGATTAGTACTGAAATTTTTTATTGTAATTTTTCATATAAGTCCGAGTCTCTCATTTGCACAAGAATGGAGAAATCTTAAATCTTATCAATATGAAACTGGAAATTCAATGCTTGCTGAAGGCTGTTGGTTGAAAAAAGATAGAAAAAATAATACAGAGGTTTGGAGTATTGCTAACAAATATAATCTAAACCTTAAAAAAGGTAATTTAAAATATAGTACAATTAGTCAAAAAAGAGATTTTTATTTATGGTTTGATGAAACGAGAAAAAAGCAAGGGCATGAAATAAAATGGATAGGGATTGCTTATATAGCAGCGGGTCAATTGTCAAAAGTAGATATCGGATTTATTCGTTTTTTTATTGTTAGAAACAAGGAGATCATTAAATTTTCACAAATAGGTTCTGAAAAAGTATTTGCATTTGCATTTCCACAATTAAAAGATATATATTTTTCAACGGATATTTTAAAAGGGGAAGATGCTGAAAAATGGGATCAAGAATTTGGTTTTAAAGAGCAATATGAAATACTTGAACCCTTTTTTAATAATCTATCTAAAAAAGCACTCAAAAAATTAGAAAGAATGGCCAAAGGAAAAGGGATTTTTTATTTTGGTGTCCCCTCTGATTTAAAATATGTTGGAGAAATTGATAATTATGAATCAAGATATAAACATGGTATGAATAGGCTACTTCCATACTATCTAGAAATTCAATAAAGCAAAAAAAATATTTACCTGATTTTTTTCACAAATGCTGGCTTTGGAAGCTGGAGAGAAGCCTCAAAATGACAGATTAAAACAATTTACTTACCACATCTTCGATCTTTGAAACTTTTACGATCTCAATATCATATTTGTTTTTTGGAATTTTATTGAATTTTGACAAAATAATCTTCTTAAAACCTAATTTTTCAGCTTCAATAATACGCTGCTCTATTCTGTTAACTGCCCTGATTTCGCCAGATAATCCAACTTCGGCAGCAAAACAAATATTTTGTGGAATTGCCTCCTCTTCATTGGAAGATAGAATTGAACATACTACAGCTAAATCTATAGCGGGATCTTCTACTTTTAAGCCTCCTGCAATATTTAAAAAAACATCTTTTGCTCCTAACCTGAATCCGGCTCTTTTTTCCAGAACAGCCAGTAACATGTTCAACCTTTTTATATTATATCCTGTAGCTGATCTTTGCGGAGTTCCGTAAACCGCAGTACTAACCAAGGCTTGCACTTCGATCATTAAAGGACGCATTCCTTCTAAAGTTGCAGAAATTGCAGTTCCGGTAAGATCGGCATCTTTTTCCGAAATCAATACTTCCGAAGGGTTGCTGACTTCTCTTAACCCACTTCCCAGCATTTCATAGATGCCCAATTCAGCGGTGGAACCATACCTGTTCTTCTGAGCTCTTAAAATCCGATAAGTATGATTTCTGTCTCCTTCAAACTGTAGAACCACATCTACCATATGCTCCAGAATTTTAGGTCCGGCAATAGAACCTTCTTTGGTAATATGGCCAATTAATATTACCGGTGTATTGGTTTCTTTCGCAAATTTTATCAATTCGGCTGAAGTCTCCCTTATTTGTGAAATACTTCCCGGAGACGCTTCAATATAATCGGTGTGAAGCGTTTGAATGGAATCGATTACAACTACATCCGGTACAGTTTCTTCGATTGATGTAAAAATATTTTGCGTTTTTGTTTCGGTAAGGATTAAACAATTATCATTGATACTCTCTAATCTTTCAGCTCGAATTTTTATTTGTGATTGACTTTCCTCTCCCGAAACATACAATACTTTTTGTTTTATATTTAAGGCTATCTGTAAGAGTAATGTAGATTTCCCAATTCCGGGTTCACCACCCAGTAAAACGACCGAACCTTTTACTAAACCGGAGCCCAAAACCCTGTTCAATTCTGTATTTAAAGTATTGATCCTTTCTTCCTGAGTAGTTGTTATTTCATTTATTTTTTGGGCTTTAGCAGCTTTTTTACTTCCTGTAGTTTGTTTCCAGTTG
>JBDLIB010000081.1:0-13803 GCA_039715085.1 Bacteroidota bacterium
TGCAACGTCACATTTCACACTCCAAGGTCTTTCTCCTTTAAAGTATTTTGCATTAGGATATTCGCTTACATACTCTGAAATTCTTCCACGTTGAAGATTTTTCAATTCCATTACATAAGCTAATTTATCTGCATCAATACCATCAGCATCATAAATATAACCTCCTGAATCTGATAAAGTAACAACTTTACCTCCTAATTCATTTACTTTCTCAGTAGCGTACTGTGCAACGTTACCCGAACCGGATACAACCACTGTTTTACCTTTAAATGAATCGCCTTTGGTATCTAACATGTGTTCTGCAAAATAAACAGTTCCATATCCTGTAGCTTCAGGGCGAATCAAAGATCCTCCAAATGACATAGATTTACCTGTTAAAACACCTGTAAATTCATTTCTTAATCTTTTGTACTGACCAAACATAAATCCAATTTCACGACCACCTACACCAATATCTCCGGCAGGAACATCAGTATTTGCACCTATATGGCGGAACAATTCGCTCATAAAGGACTGTGTAAATTTCATTACTTCATTGTCTGATTTTCCTTTGGGATCAAAATCAGAACCACCTTTACCACCTCCCATTGGAAGTGTAGTTAATGCATTTTTGAAAACCTGCTCAAATCCTAAGAATTTTAAGATCGATAAGTTTACCGATGGGTGAAAACGTAAACCTCCTTTGTAAGGCCCGATAGCAGAATTAAATTCTACACGAAAACCTCTGTTTACCTGAGTTTTTCCTTTGTCATCTACCCAAGGAACACGGAACATAAGCATACGTTCTGGTTCAATCATTCTTTCTAGAAGCATTTTACCTTGATAAGCAGGATTTTCCTCGATAAACGGGATAATAGCTTCAGCTACTTCATGTACTGCCTGAAGGAATTCTGGCTCATTGGAATTACGCTTTTTAGCGTACTCCATAAAGTCATTTATTTTTGATTCCATAATTTTATATGAGTTAAATTATTAATTTGAAAATTTATTCAAACAAAAATACTAAATTACATTTACGAAAACGTTTTTTTAATTAAATATTTTGAGGATTTTTTAATGATAAATATCATGTTTTTTAGGCTTTTAGGGATAAACTAAAATTGAAATTAAATTCAATGTAGGATTCCAATAATTAATGTAAATTTGCGCTTTAATTTCGAACGAAAAAAATGAAGGATAAAGTAAAAGATTTACTCGAAGAAGTTAACGGTTTCCAAGCAGATTCTTTAGAAAATGTTGAAGCATTTAGAATTAAATTTTTAGGAAGTAAAGGTATCTTAAAAGATCTTTTTGCAGATTTTAAAAATGTGGATTCTTCTCAAAAGAAAGAATTAGGCCAGGCCTTGAACGAATTAAGGCAAACTGCTACCCAAAAGGTCAATGATCTGAAAAATGCTTTGGAAAGTTCCGGCAGTTCAAAAAGCAATTATGGAGATCTTACTCGTCCGGCAGAACCTGTAAATCTGGGCTCACGCCATCCGATATCAATTGTAAAAAATCAAATTTTAGACGTGTTTTCACGAATCGGATTTACCGTTTCTGAAGGCCCTGAGATAGAAGATGACTGGCATAACTTTACTGCATTAAACTTACCTGAATATCATCCGGCAAGAGATATGCAGGATACTTTTTTTATCGAAAAAGATCCCGATATTTTACTTAGAACGCATACCTCATCCGTTCAGGTGAGATATATGGAAAACCACAAACCGCCTATCAGAACCGTTTCACCAGGCAGGGTTTTTAGAAATGAAGATATTTCTGCAAGATCACATTGTATTTTCCATCAAGTGGAAGGATTGTATATCGATACAGATGTTTCTTTTGCCGATCTGAAACAAACGCTTTTATATTTTACAAAAGAAATGTTTGGAAAATCGAAGATCAGATTACGCCCTTCTTATTTCCCGTTTACCGAACCTAGTGCCGAAGTAGATATTTACTGGGGATTAGAAACCGAAACAGATTATAAAATTACCAAAGGCACAGGCTGGTTAGAGATTATGGGCTGTGGAATGGTAGATCCTAATGTATTGAAAAACGCAAACATCGACCCCAATAAATACAGCGGTTATGCATTTGGAATGGGAATCGAGCGTATTGCAATGCTTCTATATCAAATTCCTGATATCAGAATGTTCTACGAAAATGATGTTCGCTTTTTAGAGCAGTTTAAATCGGTTATTTAAACGATGGATAAATTAAAGGATTTTTTGCTGGAACAAGGTTATTATCGTATTAAGCTGCACAAAACTGTAACCAATCATTTTGAAATCAAAGCAAAGATCAATTCCGTAAAAGGAAAATTCATTTTAGATACAGGAGCTTCAAATTCTTGTGTGGGTTTCAATGAAATTGAAACTTTTAACCTAAATCCTGAAGATTCAGAACACAAGGCCAGTGGTGCAGGCTCCACAGAGATAGACACACAGATATCTAAAAAAAACAAGATCAAAATAGGTGAGTTTTCCTTAAAAAAGACACCTTTAATATTAATCGATCTTAGCCATATCAATAATGCATTGATCAAACAAGAAGCCAAACCGGTTCAGGGAATAATTGGCGCAGATATTTTACATAAAGGCAAAGCAATAATCGACTACGATAAAAAATATTTATATTTATTACCCAAAAAGGATAAAAAGTAATATTATGAGCTCACAGGATAATCGCTATAATTTAAGAGGTGTTTCTGCACAAAAAGAAGATGTACATAATGCGATAAAAAATGTGGATAAAGGCCTTTTTCCAAAAGCTTTTTGCAAAATAGTACCTGACTACCTAACCAACGATGATGATTATTGTTTGGTAATGCATGCAGATGGTGCCGGTACAAAATCATCTTTGGCATATATGTATTGGAAAGAAACCGGTGATATTTCGGTTTGGAAAGGTATTGCCCAGGATGCATTGATCATGAATATCGATGACCTGCTTTGCGTGGGTGCAACCGATAATATAATGCTTTCTTCAACTATTGGGAGAAATAAAAATTTGATTCCTGGCGAAGTTCTTTCTGCTATTATTAATGGAAGTGAAGAATTATTAAAAGAATTAAAGGAGTTTGGAGTAACGATACATTCTACAGGTGGTGAAACTGCTGATGTTGGCGATTTAGTCAGAACTATTATTGTAGATTCTACAGTAACCGCCCGATTAAAACGAAGTGAGGTAATTGATAATGCAAACATCAAAGCCGGAGATGTAATTGTCGGTTTGGAGTCATTCGGACAAGCAACTTACGAAAAGGAATACAACGGCGGGATGGGAAGTAACGGTTTGACCAGCGCTCGTCATGATGTTTTTTCAAAATACTTAGCAGAGAAGTATCCCGAAAGCTTTGATCCTGATGTTCCTGAAGACCTGATCTATTCAGGCTCAAAAAAATTGACCGACACTGTTGCGGATGTTTCGCTTGACGCTGGAAAATTGGTTTTATCACCTACACGAACTTATGCCCCCATCATCAAGGAGATATTAAAAAAACATGCGAAGAACATCCACGGAATGGTACATTGCAGTGGAGGAGCGCAAACCAAGATTTTACATTTTGTTGAAGACCTGCATATTATTAAAGATAATTTATTTGATATTCCGCCACTATTTAAAATGATACAGGAACAATCAAAAACAGATTGGAGAGAAATGTACCAGGTATTTAACTGTGGTCATAGAATGGAATTATATGTTCCAAAAGAAATTGCCGAAGACATTGTTGCTATTTCAAAATCATTCAACGTAAACGCTCAAATTGTTGGGAGAGTTGAAACTTCAGAAAAGAAAAAACTCACTATTACGGGTGAGTATGGGGAGTTTGTTTATTAACATGCACTTCACCTCCGACTGAAGTCGGAGGAAATTGAATAACAGTTAGTTAACAGTTAGAATTTTTAACCATAAGGGCCGCTGAGTATTACACAATTTTCGCTATGATTTTCTTTGTAAAATTTAGCGTATACTTTGCACTCTTTGCGTGACAACTTTTTCACAAAACTCACATCAATAGAGCAACCAATAAACAAATCCACAACATATTGTATTAATTTTTATTTTATTTGTACTTTTACGCCCTACTTGTTTTAAGGGGATTCAAACAAAAAAACATTTTGAAAAAAAGTATTGCAATTTTCATTCTTATTTTATCGATTGGTTGTTCGACTAAAAAGGACACTTTTATCAATAGAAACATGCATTCTATGAATTCAAAATACAATGTTTTGTACAATGGGAATGTTGCTTTTGATGAGGCAATAGAAGAATTAGATGCAACTTACGAAGATAATTATTGGGAGCGCCTACCTATTGAACCTATAGAGATCAAGGATGAAATCCCAATGCCGGGACAGGCACCAAAAGAATCCGAGGTAAAACAGGGCTTTGAAAAATCTGAAGAGAAGGCCGTTAAAGCTATTCAAAAACATTCTATGCTTATCGATGGTTTAGAAAGAAATAAACAAATTGATGATGCATACTTGTTATTGGGAAAATCAAGATATTACTCCGAAAGATTTGTACCCGCTCTCGAAGCATTCACTTATGCTATTGAAAATTACCCAAATGCCGATCTTTATTACGAAACCAAAATCTGGAAAGCCAAAACACATGTAAGACTTCAAAACGAAGAACTTGCTATTGAAACTTTAAAAACGATTACCCAGAATCTGGTCTTACCTGAGGTTACTTTAGAAAAAGCACATACTGCATTGGCTATGGCCTACACACAATTAGATAGCACTCAACAGGTTATTGATAATTTAAAAAGTGCTTCCTATTATTTTGCCGACAGAAATCAAGGATCAAGAAACCTATTTATTTTGGGTCAGATCTACAGGGAAGAAGATAAGATTGATTCATCAAATATGGCTTTTGAAGCCCTGATGTATCAGAAAAAGATTCCACATAAATACCAGATTCATGCCCAGATCGAACGCGCAAAGAATTATCAGGAAAAAGATAGTACGCAAGCAATAATCTATGCATTACAAGACCTGATTGAAGATAGAGAGAACAAACCTTATTATGACGAACTCTATTACCAGGCCGGATTGATTTCATTAAAAAAAGAAGATACTACACAGGCTAAACAGTTTTTTGAAAATTCAGTAATCAACAACACCTCAAAACCCTTTCAAAAGAGTTTATCCTATGAACAGTTGGGAAATATCTATTTTGATCGTGCAGAATATCCTTTGGCAGGTGCTTATTACGACAGTATATTGCAAATAAGAAATATCGATCCAAACACAAAAAGAATGCGAAAAATACTTCGTAAAAATAAGAGTTTGGAAGATGTGATCTTTTATGAGAATGTACTGAAAAGAAACGATAGTATTTTATATGTTGCCGGATTGAGTGAAGAAGATCAAAAATTATTTTTCGAAAATTATGTAGCCGAATTACAAAGAAAAGAAGAGGAAAGAAAATTACTGGAAGAACAACAACAAACTACTTCCGGATTTGGTGAATTCAATAATGTTAGTTCTCAACGTGTCGAAGATGGTACCTTCTACTTCTACAATGTACAAATCGTCGGTTTTGGAGTTCAGGAATTCAAACGTCAGTTTGGAAACAGACCCTTGCAGGATAATTGGATAATCTCAGACAGAAGTGCTGCTTCAACTGAATCCAAACTAACCGATCAAACTACTATTGTGGATGACAGCAAAAGATTCGATATAAATTACTATTTGGAAAGCATTCCTGAAGGAGAAGAGGTTGACAGTATCACTGAGGTAAGAGATGATGCCTATTACAATTTGGGATTATTATATAAGGAAAAGTTCAAAGAATATAATCTTGCTGCAAATAATTTTGAAAAGTACCTGAATTCAGATCCTAATCCAAAATTGATTTTACCTGTAAAATACCAGCTCTATAAAACTTATGAAAATATTGACCCCTCTTTGAGCAATAAATACAAGGATGACATCGTTATTAATTATTCCGATAGCAGGTATGCTCAAATTATCAACAACCCTCAAAAAGCAATTGACAAGACCAAACAAGAAAAATCCCCCGAAAAAATTTATGAAGGTGTATTTATTTGCTATGAAGAAGGCGAATATGAATATGCATTTTCAACTATTAATGAATCTAAAGAACAGTTTGAAGGAACAGATGTTGAAGCAAAATTCGAATTATTAAAAGCTTTTATCCTAATCAAAACAGAAGGTGAAGAGGCTTTTAAAAAACAACTTGATTTTGTAATCATCAACTTCCCAAACTCAGAAGAAAGTGAACACGCCAAAAAGGCATTAGAAATATTAAGTAACA
Source organism: Bacteroidota bacterium (assembly GCA_039715085.1). Lineage (GTDB taxonomy): Bacteria > Bacteroidota > Bacteroidia > Flavobacteriales > Flavobacteriaceae > Namhaeicola. Next base: position 6,274 of record JBDLIB010000081.1, read on the forward strand.
CAAAAAATAAATAGGGGAAATTAAAGAAATTTGTTATGTTTAGTGAAAAAAAAGGGAATCCAAGTCCTGTAGGGGAAAGAAACATTATTGCTAAAAACACTTCATTGGTTGGAGATATTAAATCTGATGGAGATTTTAGAATAGACGGAACAATAGAAGGAACGATCAACACCTCGGGAAGGGTTGTAATTGGAAAAGAAGGTGTTGTAAACGGCACCATAGAATGTACCAATGCTGATATTGAGGGCACATTTTCAGGTAAACTTATCGTTGACCAACTGCTTTCGTTAAAAGAGAACGCAACTATAAGTGGAGATGTTGTTTTAGGTAAACTTTCGGTTGAACCCGGAGCGGACTTTAACGCAACATGTTCTATGAAAGGTGCTGTTAAGAAAATGGAAGATGAAGGATCAAAAGCCAAAAAAACAGCTTAATAAATACATCCGATTAACCGGAGCCGGTTTACAAATGGGTATTACAATTTATCTGGCTGCTTACTTCGGTAAGTGGCTGGATGTTAAATATCCAAATGAAAATAATATTTATACCATCGTTTTGACACTTTTTGGTGTAGCTGTTTCATTTTACAGTCTGTTACGACAGATTAAGAATATCAACAATTCATAAATGCCAACTATCACAAAATTTACTACTACCCTGTTAATAAGTTTGGTTCTTGCTTTTCTTGTTCATATTTTCTTTTTGAACTATATGGATCATCCTCTTTTTGGAGATAAAATAATTGAGGCATATTTAGCCAATTTTATTATGGCAGCTCTTATCTACACAAGCCTATTTTTATTAAGGAAAAAATATTTGGAACAGCTTGGTTTTATCTTCATGTTTGGAAGTATGATAAAATTCATAGTTTTTTTCATTTTTTTTAATCCTTATTTTAAATCAGACGGCAATATTAGCGCTTTCGAATTTGCTTCTTTCTTTATTCCTTACGCCATTAGCTTGATTTTAGAGACTTTAGGAGTGATAAAATTTCTAAAAAAATAACATTTTAATTTTTACTCTTTCCAAATAAAAATATTACATTTGCATCGTTTTTTTACGACAATTTAATTTGTTTACTATGCAAAATAAGCTTTTTGTAACCATAATTACAATTACAATATTTTTATTCAACTTTAATTCATTTGCACAGCATAAGGAGCATGAGAATGAAAGTGAAGAAATTGACTTAAAAGAAGAAATTAAAGAAGATATCCAACATCACCTTTTGGACTCCCATGATTTTACTTTTTTTACGGATAGTGAAACCGGTAAACACTATGGTTTTCCTTTACCTGTAATTTTATTGGATAACGGTTTGCAAGTGTTTTCTTCATCAAAATTTCACCACGGTGAAACAGTTGCAGAAAATAACGGAAATTACTACAAACTATACCACAATAAGATCTATAAAACAGATCCTAATGGTTCTATTGAGTTAGACGAACACAATCACCCAACCAATGCAAAACCACTTGACTTTTCTATTACAAAAAGTGTAGTAATGATCATGGTTACAGGTATTTTAATGCTCTTACTATTTGGTGGATTGGCAAAATCGTTCGGGAAAGGACCTATTGCCAAAGGAGCAGGAAGATTCTTCGAGCCTATTGTTCTTTATATAAGAGATGATATTGCGAAACCAAATATTGGTGATCCTCAATACAAAAAATACATGCCTTATCTATTGACCATATTCTTTTTTGTTTGGTTTTTAAATTTATTTGGTTTAACACCTCTGGGGGTAAATGTAACAGGAAATATTGCTATTACATTTGCATTGGCGATGTTAACATTCGTGATCACACAATTTTCAGGAAATAAAAACTATTGGAAACATATCTTCTGGATGCCTGGAGTACCGTGGCCAATGAAAATCATATTAGCACCTATTGAATTATTAGGTGTATTTATCAAACCATTTGCATTGATGATTCGTTTATATGCAAATATAATGGCTGGTCATATTGTATTGATGAGCATTATCGGATTAATGTTTATTTTCAAAAACTGGATTGGTAGCAGCATGACATTCTTTCTTGCTTTTGCCCTTTCACTTTTGGAACTTTTAGTCGCAGCTTTACAAGCTTATATCTTCACTATGTTATCAGCACTTTATTTTGGATTTGCTGTGGAGGAACACGAACATGAAGAAGCGCATTAACAGATTGAATGTTTAATTTTTAATTATATATATTATGGAAATTCCTAGTATTGTAGGAGCAGGTTTAATTGTAATTGGTGCCGGTGTTGGTATCGGTAGAATTGGTGGTTCAGCAATGGACGCTATTGCTCGTCAACCTGAAGCTTCAGGTAAAATTCAAACAGCAATGTTGATTGCAGCAGCGCTTATTGAAGGTATTGGTTTTGCTGCATTATTTGCAGGATAACACAACCCAAACAATAGTTGTAACGGTTGGTTACAGCTATTGTTTTTAAAATTTTAAACAAAAATATTATTTTAAATAATTATGGAAAAGTTAATTAACGATTTTTCATTCGGACTATTTTTTTGGCAGATAGTATTATTTATTCTATTGTTACTTTTATTAAGAAAGTATGCATGGAATCCAATTTTAAATGCTGTTAACGACAGAGAAGAAGGTATTAAAAATGCTTTAGAAGAAGCTGACAAAGCTCGCCAGGAAATGGAAGAGTTAAAATCCAGCAATGAAAAGATCCTGAAAGAAGCCAGGGCCGAAAGAGAAAATATGCTGAAAGAAGCTCGTACAATGAAAGATAACATGATCACTGAAGCCAAAGATGAAGCTAAGTCTCAGGCCAACAAGATCATTGAACAGGCTAAAGCTACTATTGAAACCGAAAAACAATCTGCTATTACCGATCTAAAGAATCAGGTGGCAGAATTATCAATAGATATTGCAGAGAAAGTAATAAAAGATGAATTATCCAACAAAGACAAACAAATCAAATTGATTGACAAAATGTTGGATGACGCTACTTTAAACTAAGAGTATGAAAGGAACACGAGCTGCTTTACGATATGCAAAAGCTACCTTAGATCTTGCTAAAGAAAGAGGATTGACCGAAGATATCAATAAGGATATGAAGTTGATCACTTCTACTATCTCCGAAAGTGATGAATTGGGTTTAATGTTAAAGAATCCTATCATCAAATCAGGAACTAAAAAAGAAGCTTTAAATAAAATTTTTGGTTCAAAGGTTAATTCAATAACTATCGGTGTTATCAATCTTTTAATTGAAAACAATCGTTTAGAGTTATTAGAACTTGTTGCAAAAGAATATAATATCATTTACGACCACTTAAAAGGGGTTGAAGTTGCTCAGGTTACTACAGCAATACCTTTGACAAAAGAATTAGAAAAGAAAATATTAGCCAAAGTTAAAAGTATTGTAGGAAAAGAAATTTCTCTAAATAATATTGTAGATCCTGACATAACGGGAGGGTTTATATTAAGAGTTGGCGACAAACAATTAGACTCAAGTATATCAGGAATGCTGAATACCATGCTTGAAGATTTTGAAGAAAATCAATACATCTCTAAATTATAATAATTCTTTATTAAATGAAAAAAATACTAGTTCTACTTTTTATTTTTATATCGTTTTTGGGATTTTCTCAAAAACTAAAGGTGAAAAAAGATATAATTTTACTAAATGAAAAAGAAATTGCTAAAATGGATACTGAAGGAGAAACTTATCTTTTTCAAGATTTAAATGATATTACTTTAGCTAAAATTAGTTTTAGTGCTCGGGAAGCTACAAGTTCCATTACAGAATTATGGGTTAATGTGTCAAATCCAGAAGGTACTATTTCTAATGAGGTGAGTTTTGTTCCAAGCTTAACACTTAATCCAAAAAAAATGCTTGCTGGATTTATTCGAGATGAATTAAACTTTTTTGATCTAAATGGGATTAAAACTGATGAGATAACTACTTTTTTTAATTCTAAAACTGTAAGAAAAGATAAAGAAAAGTATGATAAAGTAATAGCTTCTGATCAAAAAGCTAATGAATGGGTAAGTCAATTTAGTATTAATAGTAATAATGGTATTATTACCAAGGTTAATTCAAATAAGATCGTGAGTTATATTATTCTGAATAACCCCGATAATACAAACCCTAAACATGCTTCTCTAGTAATTTTAGATGGTGATAAAGAAGTTATTGCTACTATTGACCCACATGAGGATAAAACTGTATCTGCTTTAGGAGCCTTAGGTGTACAGATTAGTGAAGGTCTATCGAAAGATCTAGATGTAAAAAGATTTGATAATAAACTATCTTATATCAATTTAGATATTCAAAAAATTCAAAATAGAGATGATTTTTATCGTGTTGTCTTAAAGCAAATGTATGATAGTGGATATGAAGAGATTTTTAACATTGGAGTAACGGCTTTAAAGAAATTGAATTTTGAACGAGCTGTTGAAGAGTATAATAAAAGAATCGCTAATTCTAAAAACATTTTTGATAAGAAAGGCTATGTTTTGACCAAAGGAGATCCAAGAAGAGAAGGTTATATAACTTTTTATGTCGAAGATATCCCTATTCCAAAAGGAATGAAAAATCCAGAAGATTCTCATATGATTGCTATAAATGGTAAGAATACTGGAAAGCGAATGCGTTTTTTAGAATTAAAAGATGAAAAATCTGGTTCATATCGTTTTTATAGAGGAAAAAAGGATGTGAAATTTTGTATTTATCTTGAAGAAGGAAAAGAAGAGTGTTATCAAGGTGATAAATATAACTTCAAAAAAATTAATTAATTTTATTTAAATTAAAATGGCGACAATAAAACCGGCTGAAGTATCAGCTATCTTAAAAGAACAACTTACAGGATTTGAGGGAAAAGCCTCTTTGGATGAAGTAGGAACCGTTTTACAAATAGGTGACGGTATTGCACGTGTGTACGGATTGGCAAATGCTCAATACGGTGAATTAGTTCAATTTGACGGAGGATTAGAAGGTATCGTACTTAACTTAGAAGAAGATAATGTAGGTGTTGTATTACTTGGTGAATCATCTTCGATAAAAGAAGGTGCAACCGTTAAACGTACCGAAAAAATTGCCTCTATCAATGTAGGTGAAGGAATTCTAGGACGTGTTGTTAATACACTTGGCCAGCCTATCGATGGTAAAGGCCCTATTGAAGGTAAAACTTTTCAAATGCCTTTAGAGCGTAAAGCTCCTGGTGTAATTTTCCGTGAACCGGTAACTGAGCCATTACAAACAGGTATCAAAGCAATTGACGCTATGATCCCTATTGGTAGAGGACAACGTGAGTTGATCATTGGTGACCGTCAAACAGGAAAAACTACTGTTGCTATTGATACTATTTTAAATCAAAAAGAATTTTACGATGCAGGTGAACCTGTTTACTGTATCTATGTTGCTATAGGCCAAAAAGCTTCAACTGTAGCTAATATTGTTGGTACCTTAGAAGAAAAAGGAGCGTTAGCATTTACAACAGTTGTTGCTGCAAACGCTTCAGATGCTGCTCCTATGCAGTTCTATGCTCCCTTTGCAGGTGCTGCAATTGGTGAGTATTTTAGAGATACTGGCCGCCCTGCCTTGATCATTTATGATGACCTGTCAAAACAAGCTGTATCATATCGTGAGGTATCTTTATTATTACGTCGTCCACCAGGTCGTGAGGCCTATCCGGGTGATGTATTCTATTTACACTCAAGATTATTAGAACGTGCTGCCAAAGTGATCAATGATGATGATATTGCTCAAAAAATGAATGATGTTCCTGAATCATTAAAAGGAAAGGTCAAAGGAGGTGGATCTTTAACCGCATTACCAATTATTGAGACTCAGGCGGGTGACGTTTCTGCCTATATTCCAACTAACGTAATTTCGATTACAGATGGGCAGATCTTCTTAGAATCTGATCTGTTCAACGCAGGTGTTCGTCCGGCAATTAACGTAGGGATCTCAGTATCTCGTGTTGGTGGTAACGCCCAGGTTAAGTCAATGAAGAAAGTAGCAGGTACTTTAAAATTAGACCAGGCTCAGTTCCGTGAACTGGAAGCTTTTGCTAAATTTGGTTCTGACCTGGATGCTGCAACGATGAATGTTATCGAAAAAGGAAAACGTAATGTTGAGATCTTAAAGCAAGCTCAAAACACGCCTTTTACGGTTGAAGAACAAATTGCTATTATCTATGCAGGTTCTAAAAACTTATTGAAAGAAGTTCCTGTTGAAAAAGTAAAGGAATTTGAAAATTCATTTTTAGAATTCCTGAGAAATAAGCATAATGACATTTTAAATACCTTAAAAGAAGGTAAATTAACTGATGAAGCAATTGCAATTTTAGAAAAAGTTGCATTAGAAATAGCTTCAACTTATAAATAGTAGTGAGTACAGAGTATTGAGTATTGAGAAATATTTCTCAAACTCAATACTCAATACTCAATTCTCAATACTAAACTAAAATGGCTAATTTAAAAGAAATACGTAACAGGATATCATCTATCGGATCAACGATGCAGATAACCAGTGCCATGAAAATGGTATCGGCTGCAAAGTTGAAAAAAGCCCAGGATGCCATCACCCAAATGCGCCCTTATGCAAATAAACTTACCGAGTTATTGCAAAGCCTGAGTGCGACATTAGAAATGGAAGATGGTGGTGCCTTGACCGAAGAAAGAGAAGTAAATAAAGTATTACTTATTGCTGTTACTTCAAATAGAGGTTTGTGTGGAGGTTTTAATTCAGCGATCATAAAACACACAAATCATATTATTGAGACAGAATATGCCGGCAAAGAAGTTTCTGTTTTAACGATTGGTAAAAAAGGAGATGATTTACTTTCAAAGGAGCATAGCATTCACAGTAATCACAATGATGTCTTTGATGACCTGACTTTTGAAAATGTGGCTGTTATAGCCGAAAATTTAATGGAACAATTTGAAAATGGGGATTTTGATAAAATAGAAATTATCTATAACCGTTTTAAAAATGCTGCTACTCAAATTGTAATGCAAGAACAATTCTTACCAATTGTTACTCCTGAAAATGATAGCAACGTCAACCTGGATTATATTTTTGAGCCGTCTAAAGAAGAAATTGTAAAAGGTTTAATTCCGAAATCCTTAAAAACGCAATTATTCAAGGCTGTTAGAGATTCATTTGCAGCTGAACACGGTGCCCGTATGACAGCTATGCATAAAGCAACCGATAATGCCACTGATTTACGTAATGAATTATTATTACAATACAACAAAGCCCGTCAGGCTGCAATTACCAATGAAATTTTAGAAATTGTTGGTGGCGCTGAGGCATTAAAAGGTTAAGCATTAGATAATTAGACGAAGCAAAGCAGAGTCAAATTATTTAAAGTGCTGAGGCATTAAAAGGTTAAGCATTAGATAATTAGACGAAGCAAAGCAGAGTCAAATTATTTAAAGTGCTGAGGCTTTGAAAGGATAAAATTAGACGTAACAAAGTGAAGTCAAATTATCTAAAGAAGCGAAGCTTTAAAAGGATAATTAGACGTAGCGAAGCAAAGTCAAATTATTTAAAAGTGCTGAAGCCTTG
>JBDLIB010000082.1:0-13803 GCA_039715085.1 Bacteroidota bacterium
TTGAGGAGAGGTCAAAACTGTAAAAACAGTTTTGGGTGAGGTGCAAATAAATAAATTTCGATTTTTGCACCTTTAGGTCAAAATGAAACCAGCGAAATATTCCTATGGCTCTGCCTCGGAGATAGTTGGTTTCAAGAATTTTTTTTTCGTTAAAAATATTATTACCGATTATACAGTTACACAAAAAATTAATTTGAAGATTTGATCATGAGAAGAGTGATGGAGTGATAGAGAGAATGATTTAAGATTACTTAAAATTCTTCATGCTCCTGCCTTCTGTCTTCAATTTTTTAGACCTTCAATCATTCTCACATTCCATAAAAATTCTTTGCTCGCAAGTATCACAGATATCTTTATCTAATTTATGATAGATTTCATTAATTGCTTCTTTTTTGTCATCATAAAAATTTTCTAAGCCAATTTCATCCCTAAACCCACCATTTTTCAAAATTTGTTGACTTACAATTTTTAAACCGCTAAAGTATATACCTCCCCCTCTTTCCTGCCATTTTAAAACTTCCTGGGTTAACCAAGTTGCACCTGCCAGATCTATAAAATTAACTCCTTTAGCAACTATTAAAACATGTTTAACCCCTTCTTTTTCATACATGGTGTTGAAAAAATCAGACACCACCTCTAGAGCGCCAAAATAGATAGAGCCGTCGATTCGTACAATCTTTAATTGGGGGCATTGCTGTACTTTTGGATCTCTGATTATATTTATAAATTTGAGATTTTTTGAAGATCCTAAAACAGCAATATTAGGTTTAGCTGTTTTTTCGAGATAAAAGAATAATGAGAGAGCAATTCCGGAAAATAAAGCAGTTTCTAATTCAAAAAATAAAGTTCCAAAAAGTGTAGTACTTAGAACGATCAATTCACGGCCACTACTTTTAAATACCTGCTTGATATGTTTAAAATTTATCAAATTATAACCTACCAATAAAATGATTCCGCCCATAGCGGGTTTTGGTAAATAGGCAGCGAAATCTGAAAATAACAACAGTACTATCATTAAAAAAACTGCCGAAAAAATAGCCGACATGGGTGTTTTAGCTCCGGTTTGATAATTTATCCCTGAACGCGTAAAAGATCCTGACCCCATATAGCTGGAAAAGAAACTGGCAACAATATTTGACAGGCCTTGTCCTTTAAATTCCCGGTTATTATCAATTCTTTGATGAGAAGACAGGGCAATAGACCGGGCAATTGCAACGGCTTCAATTAATCCCAAAAGTGCTACGGTCATTGCTCCAGCACTTAAATTTTTGATATTTGTTAAATTAATCTGTGGTACATGAAGAGGAGGTAGATTAGATGGAATTTCACCTACAGTTTTGATTCCGTTTGTTTCTCCACCTAAGATAATTGCCAGAATACTACCAAAAACCATGGCAATTAACATATAGTATCTTGAAAGAGGCCTAACAAATTCCTTAATAAGAATTGCAATCAACATAGTACTAATCGCTATAGTGAATACATACCAATTGGTTTCAGATATATTTGCAAAAATATGTCTTATTATATCATAAAATGAACTTCCTTGCGGAACATCTATACCGAAAACATGTTTTAGTTGTTTAAATCCGATCAGAACTCCTGCTCCCGCTGTAAATCCGATTATTACCGAAAAAGAAACGAAATTCACCAATCTTCCCATTCTGGCCAGCCCCATGGCATATTGGATTAGCCCCGCTATGAAAGTAAGAACAAGTGTTAGAGTTACGTATTGTTCGATCTGACTTTCAGGGTTTACAAATTCGCTTACTGTGGTAAAAACAACAATTGAAATTGCTGTAGTCGGGCCCGAAATTAAGTGATAAGAGGAGCCAAACAGTGCTGCAATGATCGGGGTAACCATGGCTGTATAGAATCCATAAACCGGTGGTAAGCCTGCAATCATGGCAAAAGCAACGGCTTGTGGAATTACAATTATAGTTCCTGTAATCCCGGCGATCAGATCATCTTTCCAGGATTTTTTTGCCAAGGGGAGCCATGTTAAAAAAGGTAATATTCTTTGTAGCATGTACTTTTTTCCTTAGGGAACTTCTGTTTATTCTCTGTGAAATCATTAATACACAGATTTACGCAAAGAAATACAGATTCACACAGGGATCGTTATTTTTTTTCTTTAATATAATAAACGGACTCTTCAAGTTATTGGCACGGTTAAGCCAAATTGGCCATAACTCCACATTTTGTCTTGGCTTCGTACGTATCTTTGCCTGCCACTCATTGTAAATTTCGTGAGATTTATTGGTATCTACAAATATATCTCCATAATTATCATCTTTAATTTTTTTAAATTTTTGTAATCATACTTATTTATTAAAATTGTCGATTCAAAGAAGATTTGTAATATGTGAGGAGTTGATTATCAGATTTCAGGAACGTCCAGAGAGTATTTCTTTTCACTCATCACAAATACACTTTGAATATTGGTCATGATTTTTGTAGAAGAAAGTTTTTTTACTAAAAATGACTGGTAGTGCTCCATATCTCTTACAATGACTTTTAACAGATAGTCGAAACTGCCTGCCGTATGATAACTTTCTACGATCTCTGGAAGTGAATTTATATGGTTTTCGAATTGATTTATGATATCAATTTCGTGGCTATTAAGTGAAATCTGGCAAAAAACTATCATTGAATAACCTAGCTTCTTTTTGTCAATAATTGCCTTGAAATTCAGAATTCCATTTCGTTCCAAGCGCTTAACACGTTCATATACAGGAGTAGTGGAAATTCCAACTTCTGAAGCCAATTCTTTCATAGTCATTCGTGCATCTTTTTGTAAAGCGGTTAAGATCTTTTTGTCGATTGTATCCATGGCAGATTTTTTTTCTTAATAGTGATATTTAAATACACAAAAATAATATAATATTCGTATAATAAATAAATATATAGTTTTATTTTCTTTATATAAAAAATAAAATAGTTATATATTCTGTGTATTCTCTGTTTATAGTAGATTTGCTTATCGAAAAATCATATTATATGAATAGAGAACTTACTATTAATGAGCAACAAAAATTAGATAATCTATACAGGGGGATTAAATATCATTCAGAGAATTTTTTAGGATACCCTGTTTCTAAAGATTTTAATTATGATGCTTTACATAAATTCCTGAAATTTCCTCTAAATAATTTAGGAGATCCTTTTATGCCTTCCACATGGAAAGTGGATACGAGAGAAATGGAACGTGAAGTTATTGAATTTATGGCGGAATTACTTCATGCGCCTAAAGATAATTGGTGGGGTTATGTTACCAATGGAGGCTCTGAAGGGAATATGTATGGCCTGTACCTGGCTCGTGAATTATATCCAAAGGGGATGGTTTATTTTTCGCAGGGGACACACTATTCAGTGAACAAAAATTTACGAATCTTAAATATGCAAAGAGTAGTGGTCAAATCGCAGTACAATGGTGAGATTGATTATTACGATCTAAAAGAGACAATTGCAAGAAACAGGCATATGCCACCAATCATCTTTGCTAATATAGGTACAACCATGACCGAAGCAAAAGACGACCTGAAAAGGATAAGAGAGATCATGGAAGATCTAGCTATTGATGAATATTATATCCATGCTGATGGGGCTTTATCCGGAATGATCTCCCCATTTTTAAGCCCAAAACCTAATTTTGATTTTGCAGATGGAGCAGATAGTATTTCGATAAGCGGTCATAAATTTTTGGGTTCGCCTATTCCGTCAGGAGTGGTAATAGCCAAAAAAAATAATATCGACAGGATTTCAAAATCCATAGCCTATATTGGTAGTGATGATACCACAATTCCGGGTTCACGTAATGGATTTAGTCCGTTAATATGGTGGTATGCAATTAGAACTCTTGGTAAGGAGGGCTTACAACAACGTGTTGATGATAGTTTGAAAAAAGCAGAATACACTTTAAACAGGTTAAAAGAAAGTGGTATTGAGGCCTGGAGAAATAAAAATTCTATAACAGTTGTTTTGCCTGCACCTGAACAAGATATTATTGAAAAGTGGCAGTTAGCAACCGAAAAAGGAACAACTCATTTAATCTTAATGCCGAATACTCCTTTTGAGATGATAGATGAGATTTTAAATGATATAATTCCGTCTGTTATACGAATGACTGATAAAGAGGAAGTTGAGATGGAAGTTTAAATTTTGAATTTCAAATTTTGAATCTTAAACTTTATAACCCTAAATTTGCTAAAAATAAAAAATGAACATTAAAACGTTATTTTTTGGTGTTACCAGGGATATCATTGGAGAAGGTAGTGCAATATTTGATTTGAATGAGGATTTGACAATTGCCGATTTTCAAAATATTTTGACCAAAAATTATTCCGGTTTAACCGATATAAAAAGTTTTGCTGTAGCTGTTAATGAAGAATATGTAACCGAAGACTATAAAATTCAGGAAAACGATATAATTGCAATCATTCCGCCGGTGAGCGGAGGGTAAACAAATTGAAAGTCCTTGAATCTTACTTTTATTCATGAAGAAATGAAAGAAAACATATCCATAAAACTAACTACTAATAAGTTAAGGCTTCAGGAGTGCATTGATTTTGTGCAGGATAATTCTTGTGGAGGTATTGCTACTTTTGTTGGAACCGTTAGAAATCACACCAAAGGGAAAGAGGTAAAACAACTCGAATTTTCGGCTTATACTTCGATGGCAATTAAAGAATTACAAAAAATAGCAGAGCAGGCTTTAGATGAATTCGATATCTTAAAAATTGCAATTCATCATGCTGAAGGACTTTTGCAAATTGGAGAAGTACCTGTTATTATAGCGGTTTCTTCGGTGCATCGCGGAGCATCTTTTAAAGCTTGTGAATATGCCATAGACACTTTAAAAGAGACCGTACCTATTTGGAAAAAAGAATATTTTAAAGATGGTGAGGTTTGGGTAAATGCGCATCCTTAAATTGAACTAATGCTTAAATGATTTAATGATACAATATTAAAAATATAAAAACCTTTTACTTTTTTTTATTATATCATTAAATCATTAAAACCCCCTAGATCTTATAGATCCACTCTTCAGGATTTTGACGATTGATCTCCTTAAAAAGTACAAAGGCCAATATGGTTTTACCGGTAGTTTTATCGGTATGAATTTTTCCAATATTTTGTTTGGTTTTTACAACATCACCTTTATTTACTGTTACATTATCAAGGTTTTTATAAACAGAGATGTAATTACCATGTTGTACCAGAACAGCTTTTTTCTTACCGGGCAATACCTGGATGGCCAATACTTTTCCATCAAAAATTACACGAGCGTCAGCACCTTTTTCTGTAGCATATTGCAGGCCATTGCTTTCAATTGTTATTCCGCTTAAAGTAGGGTGTTTTTGTTTTCCAAAACGCCTCACGATGACACCTCGCTGAACAGGTGCCGGAAGTTTTCCTTTATTCGCAATAAATCCTTTTTCGGTAAGTTTTGCTTCGGGTGTAAGTGCAAATCCACTGCTTTTCACATTTCCTTTTTTATTGGATTTTGCGATTGCTTCCCGAATTAATTTTTCAATTTTTGCATCTATTGCCCTTTCCTGTCTTTGCTTCTTCTTAATGAGTGTAATATACTGGTTCTCTTTTCTCTTGACTTTTTTTATCAATTTTTCCTGAGAGATCTTTTCTCTATTGATACTGTCCTTTTCCCGCTTGTTTTCGGCAATAAGTTGTACTTTAACCTGTTTCTTTTCCTCTAAAAGGTCATTGAGGTTTTGAAGTTTTATAGTTTCAATCTTAATTTCTTCTCCTTGTTTTGCTCTATAATCGGCATATTGTTTTATGTACTGAATTCGTTTGTAAGCCTGTAGAAAATTTTCAGAAGATAAAACAAACATCAGCCTGTTTTGTTTGGTACTGCTTTTATATGATTGAATTACCATTTTGGCATATTCTTCTTTTAATGCCTCTAAATGCTTTGCTAAATTTGCAATTTCTTTTTTGTTTTCAGTAATTTCTACTCCAAGTTCATTGGTTTCCTGATCAATAGTTCTTATAAGCTTCTTTCTTACATTAATACGCTTATTTAAATCGGTAAGATCTGAAAGTAAATTCTTTTCCTTCTTTTGAGATTGAAATAAAAGTGAATTGATCTCTTTTATTTCTTTTTGCAATTGTATTCTTTGTTTTTCTAGCTCTTTTCTGCTTTGCGCTAAAGCGGATGAGGTAGTGCTAAGAATTAATAATACAGTAAATAACCAAAAATATTTACCAAAATGATTTATGCCTTGTTTATTATATTGTAAATTCAAATCTTATTTTAGCTTAATTGGTTTATAATTTTCAGGAATTTTAAAAGGAAAAGTTAACCTTGTGACTTCAAACATATCATTATAATTTATATCGATATTTGTTTTCTTTTTTTTATCCTTTACATTTATCGAGAATCTATTTGGTATCAGAACCTCGTTAAGTGCCGTATAATTTTTATACAAAATTGTTAGAAGAACATCTGCCTGATATTTCTTAAACTCTTCTTTTTTGACCTTAAAATTTACAGGATCTATCCAAACTAACATGTCAAAAATAGGATTTTTCTTTTTAGGAACTAACAAATAATTATTTTGATCTACCTGTGAATAAAATTTTTGAGCTTTTAGGTCTATCAGAGTTTCTCCGAGAAATAAATTCTGAATTTTTTGAAAATCAAATTCTGTTCCCATCCAATTACTGATCAGTGAAAAATCACCGTCAAAATAAGACTTGTTTATCTTCTCATAAAACTTAACCCCATTTTTTGTAATAAATATTTTTCCGACAGGAAATCCAAGTTTTGAAAAACTGATCCAGATAGCGCTGTCCCTGGCAAAACGCAAGGAAGCATTTAAATTTGGTATTTCGTTTTTACCCCGGTATTTAACTACAAAACTTCCTTTAATTTTATTAATATCTGACTTGTTAGTATAGTGTTTTTTGATAATATTTTTAGAAGACATACCGGCTAATTCAGTTTTAGTAGCTTTGCTGCTTTTACACGAAATAACCAGAGAGAAAATAAGAATTCCCCATAATACCTTTCTATACATGCTGTCCTTTTATTTCTGTTTTAACGCTAACATCTTATTGTAATAAAATGTAGCGGTTTTGTTATTACCTAAACTTTTGTATGCCAAACTCAATTGTTCCATAAATCTAGCTTCCAATTGCGGGTTTTCAACTACAAATTCTATACCTAAATCCAATATATCAATTGCTTCCTTGCACTTTCTGAGATTATTCAATGCAATACCATTCATCAAATATACATACGCTTGCGCAGGGTATAGACTGATTGCCTCTTTGCTATCCTTTTCTAATTCTAAAAATTGCTTTGTTTTATATTCTCTTTCTAAAATTTGTTTTAGAGTTTCGTAATTGCTGGTTGTTCTATAGGATTTTTTTAATTGATCCAGTTTGCTTGGCAATAGCTCTTCATTTGCCAAAGTATTTCTTTGAAGGGTTTTGTCTGATTGTAATAATGATTCTTTTAAAGAAATATATGATTTAGGAAGTTTGCCTTTTTCATCCAATTGTTTAATTATTTTTTTGGCATCTTCGATTTTACCACCTCTTAAATAAATAAAAATCAAATCAGATTCTAATTCAGGTTTTTGTGCAATGATAAAGTTTTGCGCTTTTACTGCACCTTCGATATCATTTTGTTTTAAATTTACATCTTTTAAATGCTGTAGCAGATACAAATTTTTTGGAGAGATCTCCAATGCTTTCATTGCGTAAAATTCAGCCTCTGTATATTTACTTAATTGATAATAATTTTTAGAAAACTCAAATAAAACAGCCAGATTTTCCGATTCTAGATTATTGCATTCTTCTAAAGCATAAATTGCTTTATCAAAATTACCTATTGCTTTTTGCTGTAAGGCCTCGAAAAAGAATGTATCAAAGTTAATCTGCCTTTGTTCGGCAATTAATTCTTCATTTGAAACAACATCCTCTTGTGCCATCGCAAAAAACGGAATTATAAAAAGACCGTAGAAAAGAAAAATATGCTGTCTTATTTTTAGCATTAAATTATTTTAAATTTGAATAATCACCTAAACTAACCGACACAAATTTACCGTCAAAGTAGGCGTGATTACCAATCATAGCCTTATCTAAAAAGGCATTTTTAACAGTGGTATTTGTTTGGATAAGTGAGTTTTTTATAGTTGAATTCTCCACAACACTATTTTCTCCTAATGAGACATTTGGCCCGATAGTAGTGTTTTTTAGGATCACATTGTCACCAATATAGCAAGGCTCAATTATTGTAGAATTATTTAATGAAACCTTTTCTGAAACTAAATTTTCTCCTTCTTCTTTTGAGAACTGTAAAACTTTACTGTTGGTTTCAACCGTAATTTCTTTATTACCACAATCCATCCATTCAGATACTTCGCCTGGTACAAATTTCAATCCTTTTTGCTTCATATTTTCCAAAGCATTGGTCAATTGATATTCTCCTTTTTCCTTGATATCATTATCCAGAAGGTATTGAATTTCTTCTCTTAAAATTGCCCCGTCTTTAAAATAATAAATTCCGATAATAGCAAGGTCAGATACAAATTCCTTAGGTTTTTCAACAAAATCGGTGATATAACCATCATTTAGTTTTACAACTCCATAAGCACTTGGCTCATCAACTTGTTTTACCCAAACAGCACCATCTGCATTTTTATCCAGTGTGAAATTTGCTTTAAACAATGTATCGGCGAAAGCTACAACACATGAGCCATTTAAAGAATCTTTCGCACATTGAATTGCATGGGCAGTTCCAAGTGCCTCTTCCTGAACGGTTACCTTTCCAACAGCATTGAGATCTTTGGCGATCTGCATTAATTTATCTTCGGTGTCTTTCGGAAAACTCGGCCCGATTACAAATGCAATTTCATCTACTTTTTGATCAACTACTTTTACGATGTCTTCAACCAATCTTTGAACAATTGGTTTTCCGGCAATGAGTGTTAAAGGTTTAGGAATGGTTAAAGTATGTGGCCTCAAACGAGACCCGATGCCCGCCATGGGAACGATAATTTTCATTTGTTTAGATTTTTATAATTATTTGTGAATAAATTAATCAAAAAATTGAGAACCTATGCAACCGCTTTGCTCTCTCATGAAAAATTTAATCATTTCTTTTAATATAATATTTGATTAAATTTATTCATGTTCATTTCATAATTTAATAAATTTTGCTTTAAAAATGAAACGAGCAAATATACATAAAATTGTAGGAGATATATGGTTTTAGGATAGTAGAAAAATGTTAAAAGTACAGGGCTGTGTTTGATGTGAATTGTTTAATCGTTTAATCGTGAAAAATATTATTGATTACACAGTTTCACTAAAAATTAATTTGAAGATAGAGCAATTTGAAGATTTGAAGATGAAAAGAGTGATGGAGTGACAGAGAGATGAAAGCACTCGCAGAGTAGGAAGAGTTGAGAAGAATGGCTGGAAGACCAAAGACGGAAGTGATAAAGCGGCGGAACAATAGAATGAAGGTATTCTTTGCGAAACTTTGCGTGAAAAAATATTATAAATATTAGCAAAAAGTGTAAACAAAAATCAGGACTAGTCAGTCAGCAAATTTGTCAAATTTGTAAATAAATGCTCCTTTTTCGGAAGTATCGTGAAAATTCACCTGGTATATTCCGGATGTTTTTTTCCATTTCCGGATATAACTTTTATAATTAGAGCCATCAGCTATAATTGTTTGAGGCTTTATTTGTAACAACATTCTTTCGAAATTTATTTTTGGTGATTGCCTTAACAGAACAATTTTGGGGTAAAAATTTAATTCAGAATAAATTACTGTACTGTCTATGATTAACATCTTCTTTCCATGAATATCTAAAATATTCTTTAATTTTTTTTGTTTAATTTTTATGTACCCCAACTCATTTCTTAGAGTACTTTTTAAATATTTATTCGAACTGTTTCTGCTTTGATAAAGGTTGGTATTTTTTCCTTTACGGATGGTAAGAATGGTATTTTTTATTTGATGAAAAACGATAAATTCATTAGAGTTTAGAAGTTGTTTTTTATTATAAATCATTGTTGTTTGTAGTATGATAATGCTGATAAAAAAATAAATTAGATTTTTTGGTTTTTGGTTTTTCATCAAATAAAATCCACTAATCAGAATTAGATAAACAATTACTAAAAAAGTGTGTGGGAAGAAGATGTCCCGGATCAGAAAAGTTTCCTGGTGAGAAATGAATACAACAAACTTATTGAGTGTTTGAATAATAAAATTATAAGTATCTGCAATAAATTGAGGCAATATCTCGGATGAAGCCAAAAGAATAATTAAAAATCCAAACCCTAGAATAATTCCCAGTAATGGAATGATCACTAAGCTCGATACTAAGAATAATCCGGGGAATTGGTGAAAATAATATAGGCTTAATGGTAAAACTCCTATTTGGGCAGCTAATGTAACTGTAAACAGTTGCCAAAAATATTGCAGAATCTTATTTTTAGAATACATTAATTTTGAGATCAAGGGCTGGAAAATTACTATCGAGAATACTGCTGCATAACTCAACTGAAAACCAACATCAAACAAAAAATATGGGTTGAATAATAGCAAAAAGAACATAGAAATAACCAAAGCATTTTTTACGTGGGTTGATCTTCCTAAAAACATGCCAAATGCAACAGCGCTAAACATACTTACAGCACGTACCACAGAGGCACTCAAGCCTGCGAGAAAAGCATAAGCCCACAACAAAATAATCAACAATATCAATCTGACAATTCTGCCATTTTTAATTCTTTCCAGAGGTTTCAATAAAATTTGTAAAAGCAATAAAATTATTCCGATATGCAATCCCGATACGGCTAAAATATGAACTGCACCGGCTCTTTGGTAATCTTTGTATAATTCACGCGAAAGATCTTGTCTTTGTCCTAGTAAAATTGCATTGATAACAGCTAATTCATTAGGGGTAAAATTATACTTTTTGAGATTTTGGTTTATTTTTTCTCTAATTAAAAAGGCCAGTCCTTTTACAGTTTTTAAACTTCTGTTTAAGGTTAAAAAGTCATTGCTGTTTATGTTTAACTGATAATCAATTTGACGTTTGTGTAAATAATTTCTATAATCAAATTGAAATGGATTTAATGGCTTTTGAATTTTTTTAATTTCAGAAGTGGTTAATAAAACATCATCCACTTTTAAATCTTTTTGAATACTATCTTTTTTTACATTCAGTAAAATTTTGCCAATTACTTTTTGCTGATTTATTTGCTGTATATTTGCCTCAAATTTTTGATAAAAATCACTCGGTTTTAATACTTTATCTATTTGTAAGACCGTATGATTTTTTTCTTTTAGATGATTGGCAAAATATTTATCTTTCTGAGAATCAGCATGTATTATAAAAGAAAGGATTCCGACAAAAGTAAATAAAAGGAAAACGGAAAAAGTAAAGATCAGGCTTGGCTGTAATCTTCTATTGTCGAGGCTGTAAAGATAAATACTTAGGATTATAATGATACAGGTAACAGAAAGTATCCATTTAATTGGCGGTGAGGTATAGTACCCTGTAAGTATTCCAATCATTAGAAAAAATGTAAGCCATGTTGGTATATATTTAATATCTGTCACTTTCAGTTTTAATTATGCTTGTTTATAATTAATGTTGAAAGTTTACAATTGTTAACATAGATCTGAATATTTTGAGTAAAGGTTATAATGTTTCATTTAAGGAAATCAATAAATTGGCTATTCCGGCCATTATTTCAGGTATTGCCGAACCTTTGCTTTCTATTACCGATACTGCAATAATTGGTAATATAAAAGTGAATCCAACCGAAGCTTTGGCGGCTGTGGGTATTGCAGGTTCATTTATCTCTGCATTGATTTGGATCCTGGCGCAAACCAGATCTGCTATCTCTGCTATTATTGCCAGGTATTTAGGTGCAAACAAATTAGATGAAATTGCCCCATTGCCAGCTCAAATTATAGTTATAAACCTATTCTTAAGTATTGTCATTTATTTTTCTACCATATTTTTTGTAAATGAAATTTTTATGCTTTACAATGCAGAAGGAATCATTTTAGATTATTCTGTTTCCTACTATAAAATAAGGGCTTTAGGCTTACCATTAACGCTTTTCGTCTTTTCTGTTTTTGGAGTTTTCAGAGGAATGCAAAATACGTTTTGGCCAATGGTTATTAGTATCGTTGGTACTGTTTTGAATGTAGGTTTGGATTTTGCTTTTATTTACGGAGTCAATGGTTTTATCCCTGCAATGCACGTAGAAGGAGCTGCTTGGGCAAGTGTTATTGCCCAATTTATTATGGCTATTATGTCATTGTATCTAATGCTTCATAAAACACCGTTCAAACTCAGGTTTAGCTTACCTTTTCATACAGAGATCAAACGTATTTTACATTTAAGCCTGAATCTTATAATTAGAGCAGTCTCATTAAACGTAGCATTGTATTTAGCTAATGCTTATGCTACAAGTTACGGAACACATTATATAGCTGCTCAGACAATTGCCTTTCAAATTTGGTTGTTCTTTGCCTTTTTTATAGATGGATATGCCAGTGTTGGTAATATCATGTCCGGGAAATTTGTTGGAGAAAACAATTATTCAAAAATTTGGAAACTGAGTCTCGATCTTAACAGGTTCACCTTTGTAATTACCGTAATTTTAATGGCTTTTTGTTTTATTTTTTATGAAGAAATTGGCTTAATGTTTACACAAGACCCTATGGTTCTCCAATTATTTCATAATGTCTTTTGGATAGTGATCCTGATGCAGCCAATCAATGCAGTAGCTTTTGTTTTTGACGGAATTTTTAAAGGTATGGCAGAGGCCGTTATCTTAAGAAATACTCTTATTGTTGCTACATTTTTTGGGTTTATTCCGATTTTGGTAATTGGTGATCATTTTCAGTTAAAACTTTATGCAGTATGGATCGCTTTTACAGTCTGGATGATCTTGAGAGGTGGAATCTTGGTTGGAGTTTTTAGAAAGAGGTTTTTGAAATAGTAGGAATTTAGAGTTATATTACTCACAATTTTCGACACTTGACTAGTAAACATATATGATGATGATTGAAAAAGCTGAATTGTTTAATCGTGAAAAATATTATTGATTACACAGTTATACTAAAAATTTAATTTGAAGATGAAACAATTTGAAGATTTGAAAATGAGAAGAGTGAGGGAGTGACTTTAATTATCTCAACTTCCTCACCATATCTTCCAAACCATTCCTTCTTATTTCAAAAGCCGATTCCATTAATTTTCCTAATTTCCCTTCCGGGAAACCTTTATTTCTGTACCAAACCAAATAATATTCTGGAAGATCGATTAAATAAAAGCCTTTAAATTTTCCAAAAGGCATTTTAGAATTTGCCAGCTGAATTAAAAATTTAGGATCGGGAACCATTAAAAATAAATTATTAGTATAGGGTAATATAATATGCAGAAACTTTCAATTAAGAAAGATACCCAAAAAGAAAAGTAAAAGATTTATTTAGTATAGTTAGTAATAATTAAAGGTATATACAACACCTAAATTAACAAAAATCATGGTGTCATTAAATTTATTACCGGGATCATTTGGAGCGTCCAAACCATCAACCTGATCTGAAAAGAAATGTTGCCAGCGCGTATCAAGAATCACATCAAAATATTGCATGTTATAACGTACACCTGCACCAACCGACATTCCGAATGTGCTATTTGATTCATTGTAAATCGTTTGATTGTGACCATCTATACTTTCAGGATACCATTTATCTATCCTATTTCCATTTTTGTCAAATTCGGCTATTGTATA
>JBDLIB010000083.1:0-13626 GCA_039715085.1 Bacteroidota bacterium
AATAAACTTTTTTATCTAATAGCTCTCAATCCAATATTCCACCTGAACTTATCACTCAAAAACAAATATTATATCCGTTTTTTAGCGGGTGCAAATGTACGACTAAATTTAAATTCCAACCAAATAATAATCGATGTTTTTTCAACCCTTTTCAGAAGTTATTTTTAGCGTATTGATACTCTGATAGTTCAGTTTTAAAATAATTAACTTTTAACAAAATATTCTATTTTAATGATTCCTACATATATATATTAAGGTGTAAGTAAATTAAAATAGGTACTCATTATAATTTTAAAAAATAATATCTTTGCAGCCTTATATATAATGAATATGATAAAGATTACTTTACCGGACGGTAGCATAAAGGAATACAAGAAAGAAAGCACACCTTTCGATATTGCCAATAGCATTAGTGAAGGTTTGGCCAGAAATGTGATTTCAGCAAAATTCAATAATGAGATTGTAGAAACCACTACACCATTAATAACAGATGGATCTCTGGTTTTATACACATGGAAGGATAAAGAAGGGAAGGATGCTTTTTGGCATTCATCTGCCCATTTATTGGCTCAATCTGTTTTATTCTTCTATCCGAAAGCAAAACTTACTATCGGGCCATCTATCGAAAATGGTTTTTAT
This sequence comes from Bacteroidota bacterium, assembly GCA_039715085.1. Lineage (GTDB taxonomy): Bacteria > Bacteroidota > Bacteroidia > Flavobacteriales > Flavobacteriaceae > Namhaeicola. The sequence continues at coordinate 640 of JBDLIB010000083.1, forward strand.
TACGACTTCGATTTTGGAGAAGAAACCTTTTCGGAAAATGATTTTAAAAAGGTGGAAGATAAAATGCTGGAATTTGCCAGACAAAAGTTTGATTTTAAACTACGGTCAATTCCAAAAGAAGAAGCTCTGGACTATTATAAAAAGGAGAACAATATATATAAGGTAGAGCTTATTGAAAATCTAGAGGACGGAACTATTAGTTTTTGCGACCATAGTGACTTTACAGATCTTTGCCGTGGCGGACACATTCCTAATACCGGTTTTATAAAAGCAGTAAAAATAATGAGTGTTGCCGGTGCTTATTGGCGGGGTGATGAGAACAACAAACAGCTAACAAGGATTTACGGTACTGCTTTTCCAAAACAAAAAGAATTAAAACAATACTTAGCCCTTCTTGAAGAAGCAAAAAAAAGAGATCACAGGAAACTTGGTAAAGAATTAGAACTTTTCACCTTTTCTCAAAGAGTTGGCCAGGGATTACCATTATGGTTGCCTAAAGGCGCTGCCTTAAGAGACAGATTAGAGGGATTCTTAAAAAAAGCTCAGAAAAAAGCAGGATATGAAATGGTAATCACTCCTCATATAGGGCAAAAGGAATTATATGAAACATCAGGGCACTATGCGAAATATGGTGAAGATAGTTTTCAGCCAATCCACACACCAAAAGATGAGGAAGAGTTTTTATTGAAACCCATGAATTGTCCGCATCACTGTGAGATCTATAATAACAAACCATATTCATATAAGGACTTACCTAAACGTTTTGCTGAATTCGGGACTGTTTACCGTTATGAACAAAGTGGTGAACTGCACGGTTTAACAAGAGTTAGGGGATTTACACAGGATGATGCACATATTTTTTGCACACCCGACCAGTTGATGGAGGAATTTAAAGATGTAATAGACCTGGTTCTTTATGTCTTCAATTCATTAGGGTTTAATGATTTTACAGCTCAAATATCATTACGCGATCCAGATAATAAAGAAAAATATATTGGAAGCGATGATAATTGGGAGAAAGCTGAAAATGCAATCATTGAAGCATCTAAAGAAAAAGGGCTGGAAACCACTATTGAATATGGGGAGGCTGCTTTTTATGGCCCAAAACTAGATTTTATGGTGAGAGATGCTTTAGGAAGAAGTTGGCAACTTGGAACTATTCAGGTAGATTACAATTTACCGGAGCGTTTTGACCTGACTTTTAAAGGTTCTGACAATCAATTGCACCGACCTGTGATGATTCATCGCGCTCCTTTTGGCTCTATGGAGAGATTTATAGCGATTTTAATTGAACATACCGGTGGTAATTTCCCGCTTTGGTTAATGCCTGAACAAGCTATTTTATTACCAATCAGTGAGAAATACGAAAAATATACCAAAAAAGTTTTAAATTTGTTAGAAAATTACGAAATTCGCGCCCTCGTAGATAATCGCAATGAGAAGGTAGGCAGAAAGATACGTGATGCTGAAGTTGGCAAGATTCCGTACATGCTGATTATCGGTGAAAATGAAGAAAAAGATAACACCATATCTGTGCGCAAACACGGAGAAGGAGATATTGGAGCATTTACTGTTGAAGATTTTTCTAAATACATTCAACAGGAAATAGATAAAACATTACAACAATTTAACGTTTCATAATCCCGATTTTATATCGGTAAAAAATTTATAGTTATAGCAATTAGAAGAAAAAGAGGTCGAAGAGGACCATCGAGAGTAATTAAAGAAGATCAACATCGAATTAATGAAAAAATTCGAGTTCCTGAAGTTCGTTTAGTAGGCGACAATGTAGAAGTTGGAGTTTACCCAACAAGAAAAGCGAAACAAATTGCTGAAGAGCTGGGATTGGATTTGGTCGAAATTTCACCAAATGCAAATCCTCCTGTTTGTAAAGCAATTGACTATAAAAAGTTTTTATTTGAACAAAAGAAACGAGAAAAAGCTTTAAAAGCCAGTGCAACAAAAGTTGTAATTAAAGAAATAAGATTTGGTCCAAATACGGATGATCACGATTATGATTTTAAGAAAAAACATGCGATCAAATTCTTAGAAGCTGGTGCTAAATTAAAAGCATTTGTATTCTTTAAAGGAAGATCTATCGTATTTAAAGATCAAGGTCAGATATTATTATTGCGTTTGGCACAAGATTTGGAAGAATACGGAACGGTAGAACAAATGCCAAAATTGGAAGGTAAACGAATGATTATGTTTATCGCTCCAAAGAAAAAGAAATAAACATTTTGATCTATTAATTTAGAATCAAGATAATATAATTAAAATAATAAGCGAGTTAATATAAAAAGGAAGAACATGCCTAAATTGAAGACTAAATCCAGTGCTAAAAAACGTTTTAAAGTAACGGGTACTGGTAAATTAAAGAGAAAACACGCTTTTAAAAGTCATATTTTGACTAAAAAAAGTAAGAAACGTAAATTGAAACTTACAAATCCTGGTTTAGTTGATAAAGCAGATGTAAGTAATATTAAAAACCAATTAACGTTAAAATAAACATTTAGTTTATTTGAGTTATTAATTATTAACTATGTGTTAGTGCCAACAAAAATGATGAATAATCTGCCTGACACAAAAAATTAAAAAGTATGCCAAGATCAGTAAATTCAGTAGCTAAAAGAGCTCGCAGAAAAAAGATTTTAAAACAAGCCAAAGGATACTTTGGACGTAGAAAAAATGTATACACAGTTGCGAAAAACGCTGTGGATAAAGCAATGCTATATTCATACCGCGATCGCAAAAATAACAAAAGAAATTTCCGTGCTTTGTGGATTCAAAGAATTAATGCAGGGGCACGTTTACACGGAATGTCTTATTCGCAATTCATGGGTAAGATCAAAGCTAATAATATCGAATTGAACAGAAAAGTTCTTGCCGATCTAGCGATGAACAACCCGGAAGCTTTTAAAGCAATTGTTGAAAAAGTAAAATAAATATTAATTTTCTTGCTTATTATATAGAAAAATCCCGGGCGTTGCCCGGGATTTTTTGTTTTAAATCTATCCGGCTAAAGCCGAAAGTAATTGATAAAAAAATTCAATTATTAACCTAACTCTTTATATGGTATCATCACTTGCCTTAAGTTTCTCGGCATTTTCATGGAGTTTCAATTCTTCAACAATTTTATGAATATCGCCATTGATGATATTACTAAGATCATATAAAGTCAATCCAATTCTGTGTTCTGTTACTCTTCCTTGCGGATAATTATAGGTACGAATCTTTGCTGAACGGTCACCACTTGAAACCAGAGAATTCCTCTTTGCAGCATCTTCTTCCAGTTTCTTTTGCAATTCCTGTTCGTATAAACGAGTTCTTAAAACTTTAAAGGCTTTATCCTTGTTTTTATGTTGTGATTTTTGATCCTGGCATTGGGCCACAATCCCTGTTGGCTCATGCGTTAAACGAACTGCCGAATAAGTTGTATTTACCGACTGCCCTCCGGGCCCTGATGCACAAAAATAATCTATACGAACATCACTCATTTTAAGATCTATATCAAATTCTTCGGCCTCAGGCAACACCATAACAGTAGCAGCAGAAGTATGTACCCTGCCCTGTGTTTCGGTCTGAGGAACCCTTTGTACGCGGTGTACACCAGATTCAAACTTCATTGTTCCATAAACATCATCACCGGTAATACTAAAGATAATTTCTTTAAAGCCACCGGAAGTCCCTTCACTAATATCTTCCACTTCCGTTTTCCACCCTTTATCACTAGCAAATTTCGTATACATTCTATACAGATCACCGGCAAAAATACTTGCTTCATCACCTCCGGTACCGGCTCTAATCTCAACAACGACATTCTTTGCATCTTCAGGATCTTTCGGGATCAACATAAACTTTAAATCTTCCTCTAATTTTGGCAACTTCTCGTTTAACTCTTCCAACTCCATTTTGGCCATTTCAACCATTTCAACATCAGAACCATCAGAGATGATTTCATTAGCTTCTTCAATATTATTTAAAACAGTTTGGTACTCATCCCCTTTTTGGACAAGAGCATTTAGATCTTTATATTCCCTATTTAGTTTAATATATTTTTTTTGATCAGAAATAATATCCGGTTGGATAATCAAATCGGATACCTCATCAAATCTTTGCTTTATTATTCGAATTTTTTCTAACATGCTTATTTTTTAATTGCTGCAAATTTAGTGTATTTTTTACAGTTTGTGAAAAGTTGTTTTATCGTAAATTATTTAAGAGTTTTTGTAAATAATTTATTAAAAAAAGGTAAATTTGTAATTAATTTAATTCTCAAAAAACCAAAAATTATGAAAAAAGTACTTTTAGCATTAGCTGTTTTTGCGTTTATTTTAACCTCTTGTGGTGACAGCAAAAAGAAAGAAATAGAAAAAGAAGTAGAAACGAAAGTAGAAGAAACCAAAGAAGTTGTTGAAGAAGTTAAAGATGACGCAACCGTGGCAGCTGATCAACTAGTCTCTGGTGAAGCATTGTATACTTCAAAAACCTGTGCTTCTTGTCACGCTTTAGACACAAAATTGGTAGGTCCATCTACGCAGGAAATTGCCAAAGTTTACAAAGAAAAGAATGGTAACATAGTACAGTTCCTAAAAGGTAATGATCCTGCAATCGTCGATACAGATCCCGGTCAGGTTGCTATAATGAAAGCAAACTTAGATAGTTTTGTTAAGGATATGACCAATGAAGAACTTCAAGCTGTTGCTGCTTATATGAGAGCTTCAATTAAGTAATCTTTTTTATACTATAGATCTAAACCTTCTGGAAACGGAAGGTTTTTTTATGCCATAAAATTCAGCACTCACAAAATTATTATTCAAACCCACTTAACGGAGAGTCATCAATTTCTACATCATCTTTATTTTTCAATTCAAATCCTTCTTTATAAATTACCGCCTTGCTGTTTTTCCCTTCAATAATAATTGTCAAAGGTTCAATAAAACGGATATGCCGTAAATATTCATCTTCATATTCTGCCTGGAAAGAATTTAAATAATCTAAATCGAGATACCCGTCATTCATAAAAGGGTTAATAGTCAAATAACCCACCTTAAAGGAAGTCAAATTCTGAAAAAAATGTGTACCCTGACTTGGATCGATCCTAAATTCTTCTAAACCGGATTCCACAATAATTTTTGCAGCTGATATTTGCGACCAATTAGTTGGAATTCCCAACCAGGGATCACTTGAACCCCATCTGCCAGGGCCTGCCAAAATATAGTTTTTACCTTTATCCTCAAACGTTTTGTTAATATTTTCAATTGCAGCTGCAATGTCACGGGTTTTTGCCGGGTTAAAAACCTCAGGCTTAACATAAACAAAATCTCTTAAACCCTTATATTTTCCATTACCTAAAGCCGATTTGGAATAAATAACAGTATCAGACAAGTCAACATCGGTCGGGATTGTGTAACTTGAATCATTTGTAACAACTATCGGCCTGATCTGCAAAAAGCTAAAAACTCTTGGCTCACCGGGGGAGACATCCAGCTTAACTGCAAATTCCATTTCGATAGGGCTTCCTATTTCTTTTTGTCCAATCTTTAAAAGGTTTTTTAGAATCTCGGCCAGAGGAAAGGAATCATGCCTGAGAATATTCTCAAAAGTAAGAATTCGTGCCCCATCATGAAAAGTACCCGGCCTTATCCGGTTACTTTGCAAATCGAATGTTGAAGCAACAAATTTCAATGATTTATGATCTTTTGCCTGGCGTAAGTTTAATTTTATTTTATTAACGGCCTCATCTGTTGATACATGATAGCTATTAGGATCAATATCTAAACCATAAAAATATCTTTGTGTTTCTTTTAGAGCGGTTCTGGTAGATGAGAGTTGTAAAACATTAGAAGGGTGATATGGTGAAAACCTCAAAGTTCTGCCTCCTTCCACAATAATTTCACCTAAACCAAGTGCTATATTTGCTATTCCTTCATTTGATTTTTCATCTCCTATAGGATAAAAATTGATAGACCTGGCAACCCCCGAAACATTTGGATAATAAACTTCATCATACTGGGTTCCGATAACTTCCTGTAATATTACTGCCATCTTACTTTCCTCAACCGAATGAGAGGTAGCCTTAATATATGCCCTGCTATTATTATAAAAAGTTGAAGCCATCACCGATTTTATAGCTTTGCAAACCATCTCGAATAACTGCTCAATATCAGTATTAGGAACCATGTAAGTAGCATAAACTCCGGCAAAAGGCTGATACAAAGAGTCTTCAAACACACTGGATGATCTTATTGCAACGGGCGAATTCAAAGTTTCCAAAAAGACTTTGACATCTTGCTGTACCCATTCAGGCAATGGATGTGATATAAATTCATTCAAAATAATTTGGTCATCATGATTTTCAGCAATGAAAGAGAGCAGGTCATTTTCTTCCATAAATTCATCAAAAACATCAGTACTTAAAACAACAGTTCTTGGTATAGAGATGCTTATATCCTTAAATTTATTTGACAATTTATGACGCATTAAGAACTGATCGATAAATGCTAACCCACGTCCTTTTCCCCCTAAGGCCCCATCACCAATACGGGAAAAAATCAAATATTCATCATAACTATCTTTATCAAATTTTGCAATGATACCTCTTGATCTGTATAAACGAAAAGCTTTAACAGAATCGATTAAAAACTCCCTGATATTATCTTCTTCTGTAAAATCATCATATTCAACTTTAGCAAATAATTTTGCAAGAGGAAATAAAGCCCTTGATTCCAGCCATTTAGAAAACTCATTTCTTTTGGCGTGATAAACAATAGCTTCTAAAGGCACTTCACTTAAGCTCTTTTGTAAACTCTTTAAATTCTTAGCTCTCTGTACTACTTCCTTTTTTTTCGGGTTCCAAAACTCAAAATCACCGAAAGAAAAATATCTGGTTATATATTTTTTTATATCCTGTCCTAATGTTTCTGATTCTTTATCTAAAAATTTTGCTTTTAATTCTAATGCATGATCTCTGTTTATCCTTTCTGAAGATTCAATAAGAACCGGAAAATATTTATCGTATTCTCTTACATAATTTAAAAAATGAAATCCTGCACGTTTGTCCTTGATTCCATTTCTTAAATAAGATACATCTGTAATGACCCCTAATAAATTTTCTTTATATTTTTCAAATATATCAACCCCTTCTTCAAAAGTAGTAGCCATTAATAATTTTGGGCGACTTCTTTTTGACATTATTTTTCGATATTCATTTAACCCCTCGTAGATATACGACTGTGTTTGTTTTAAAAGAACTTTGTATATCAAAGGTAGGTATCTTGAATAGAACCTGATAGAATCTTCCACCAACAAAATAGCTTTTACACCATATATATTAATATCATTTTCGGCATTCATCCGGTCTTCAACCAGTTTGATAATTGCCAGGAAAATATTCACATTCCCATTCCAGTGAAAAACAAAGTCAATGCTGCTTTGCGCTTCTTTATTTACAAGTATTTGAAGCTCATTCGGGTAATGGCTTAATGCTACAATAGGTATATTCGGAAACTCCTTGCTGATTTTGTTGGATACAGAAACAGAACGCTTACTATTATCTAACCAAATGATAATCAACTCAATATTTTTTGAATACAGCTCAGTAATAGCACTTTTAGAAGAGTGAGCATGAGAGAATGCAGGTGGATTTCTCAAATTTAAAGCAGTATATTCATCAAAGATCTGTTCATCTATCCTTCCATCTTCTTCCAGTAAATAAAAATCATAATTCGAACAAACAATTAATACATTATTAACGATATTCTGCATTAAATTTTTAAATGGAACCTCTGTAAATTCGTATGTATTAATGTCGGGTAATGGCTTGCGTAACATTTACTTTCTAATTTTAAAAATCTCCTTCAAACTTATTATTTTACCGCATTTGCAATCTTCTCAGGTTAAAACTGCAAGATAACTTAAAATCTTTTCATAAAAAAAGCTTGCCATAATTTATGACAAGCTTTTAATAAGATTATTAGGCGGTTTTTATTAAACTACACCCTGGTCTAACATCGCGTCGGCGACTTTAATAAAGCCGGCAATATTTGCTCCTTTAACGTAATCTACAAAACCATCTTCCTGGGCACCATATTTCAGGCATGCCCCGTGAATAGAATTCATGATACGAAGTAATTTCTCATCAACTTCTTCATTCGTCCAGTTTAATTTCATGGCATTTTGTGACATTTCTAAACCAGATACTGCAACCCCCCCAGCATTTGCTGCTTTCCCGGGTGCAAAAGGTATTTTATTTTTAAGGAATTCATTAATTGCTTCAGGTGTACATCCCATGTTGGAGACCTCTACAACATACTTAACACCATTTGCAACTAACTGTTTTGCATCTTCCCCATTTAATTCATTCTGTATTGCAGATGGCATGGCAATATCACACTTAACTCCCCAAGGTTTTTGATCAGGGTAAAATTTAGCTTCAGGAAACTCTTCCACATATGGTGAAACAATGTCATTATTTGATGCTCTAAGCTCCAATAAGTATTCTATTTTATCGGCATCCAAGCCTTCTTCATCATAGATATAACCATCAGGACCCGAAATGGTAACTACTTTACCTCCCAGTTCAATAACTTTCAGAGCCACACCCCAGGCAACATTTCCAAAGCCGGAAACAGTTACAGTTTTTCCTTTAAAGGTATCATTACCTTTCTTTAACATCTCATGAGCAAAGTAAGTAGCTCCAAAGCCGGTAGCTTCCGGCCTGATTAGGCTTCCTCCCCAATTTAATCCTTTTCCGGTTAAAACACCGGTATTCTCAAATTGTAATTTTTTATACATACCGTATAAAAAACCTATCTCTCTACCACCGGTACCAATATCACCTGCAGGAACATCAGTACTAGGACCAATAATCTTCCAGAGCTCAAGCATAAAGGCCTGGCAAAATCTCATAATTTCATTGTCTGACTTTCCTTTAGGATTGAAATCGGATCCTCCTTTTGCCCCTCCCATTGGTAAAGTGGTTAGTGCATTTTTAAAGATCTGTTCAAATCCTAAAAATTTAAGAATACTCACATTTACGCTTGGGTGGAAACGAAGACCACCTTTATATGGGCCAATAGCATTATTAAACTGAACCCGGTAACCTAAATTTACCTGTACATTACCTGCATCATCTACCCAGGAGACCCTAAAGGTTAAAATACGGTCGGGTTCAACCAACCGCTCTATAATTCTTGCCGCTTCATACTGCGGGTTTTCATTATAAATAGTTTCAATAGATTCTAAAACTTCCTGTACTGCCTGCAAATATTCTTTCTCACCGGGATGCTTGGTTTCCAGATTATTTAATATATCATTTGGATTCATAATTTTATATAAAAAAGTTTAGGTTTATAAATAAGTGAATAATAATATTCGTCCGCAAAATTACTGATATTTTATTTTATTTTGATAAAAAACCCTATGTTATTTTATATATATCATAAAATTTTGATCGCATTTTTTGAATAGTTGAAATTTTCATTAAAACAGACGTTCTAACACTACATTACTGAAGTTCAGTAGCTGTGATTTTGTTTAAACTTCCTCTACATAAATCCGTCTGGAGGTAATTGGTCAACGGGTTCTTCCAATGAGTGCTGATTTTTATTTAAAATATAACCTTCTTTAAAGATTATCCCTTTATTATTATTACCTTCAATAACAATAGTTAATGGTTCTTCAAAATGAATATGTCTTAAAAATTCATCTTCATATTCAAATTTCTGTGCATTCAGATAATCCAGATCGAAATAACCATCATCCATAAACGGATTTATTGTTAGATAACCCACTTTAAATGAGGTTAGATTTTGAAAAAAGTGTGTTCCCTGACTCGGATCAATTCTAAAATCATGAAGCCCTGCTTCCACAATTATTTTTGCAGCAGATATTTGAGGCCATATAACAGGAATTCCTAACCAGGGATCACTTGACCCCCATCTACCCGGGCCAACCAGGATATAATTCTTATCCTTTGCCACAAACTCTTTATTGATTCTTTCTACTGCGAGAGCAATTTCTCTTGTATTTGCCGAATTAAAAGTTTCGGGTTTAACATAAACAAAATCTTTAATACCTCTGTATTTACCATTACCCAACGCCGACTCTGAATAAATTACCGCTTCTGAAAGTTTAAAATCTTTGGGCAATCTACTTGTTGATACATTACTCTCCACAATTGGCCTTATTTGCAAAAAACTGAACTCTCTGGGATGCCCTTTAGGAACATCAAGATTTACAGCAAACTCTATTTCTATGGGATTTCTCATTTCCCGCTGACCAACCCGCAAAAGATCCTGCAAAATTTTCGACAGAGGGAAGCTATCATATTTTAAAATATTATCAAAAGTAATTACCCTGATACCATCCTGTAAAACTCCCGGCCTGATAATATTATTTTGCAGATCATAGGTAGATGCAACAAATTTCAATGATCCATGATCTCTGGCTTTTCTGATAGTTATTTTCTTTTTATTTATCGATTCACTCGTAGATACTTTATAACTATCAGGATCCATATCTAAACCATAAAAATATTTCTGAGTTTCTCTTTGAGTGGTTCCAGGAGAAGATAGTTGCAGTATCTTTTTTGGATGGTATGGCGAAAATCTTAATGTACTGCCGCCTCCAACAATAATTTCTCCTAATCCGATAGCAATATTTGCTATACCTTCATTGGATTTTTCTTTCCCTATCGGATAAAAATTTATGGAACGTGCCACTCCCGATATATTCGGATAATAAACATCCTTGTATTGTTTACCTGTCACCTCCTGTAGAATAACTGCCATCTTATCTTCTTCAATGGTATGAGACGACGCTTTTAAATAGGACTTGCTATTTTGAAAAAATGCGGATGCCATAACCGACTTTACTGCATTTGACACCATCTCTAACATTCTTTCTTTATCTGTATCAGGAATCATATAAGTGGCAAAAACCCCTGCAAATGGCTGATAATGTGAGTCTTCCAAAACACTTGAAGATCGAACAGCAATTGGTTTATCTGAAATATTTAAAAAAGCCCGGATATCATCCAGCACCCATTGCGGAAGAGGTTTTGAAATAAATCTATTTAGCACTTCCTCGTCCTTATTTGATTTGGCAACAAAACGTATAAGTTCATGCTCCTCCATAAATTCATCAAAAACTTCAGTACTCAAAACTACTGTTCGGGGAATAGAAATAGTTACATCTTTGTATTTATCAAATAATTTTTTTCGTTTTAAAAAGGAATCTATAAATGCTAAACCTCTGCCTTTTCCTCCTAATGCACCTTCTCCTATTCTGGCAAAGCCTAAATATTCATCATATGTATTTTTATCAAACTTAGCGATAATCCCTCTGGAGCGATTAATCCTATACATTTTGATAGATTCTATAAGGAAGTTTCTAATCTGATCTCCATCGTCAAAATGTTTATGCTCTACCTTAATAAATAAATTTGCCAAGGGAAATAACGCTCTGGATTGCAGCCATTTAGAAAACTCATCACGTATTGCATGGTACTCTATTGACTCTTTAGAAACCGTACTTAATACCTTTTGAAAACTTTTTAAATCTTTTACCCTGGCCAGTACTTTCTTTTGTACAGGATCCCAGAATTCAAAGGCGCCAAAAGAAAAATATTTAGTAATATACTTTTTAATATCATCTCCTAATGTTTCAGAGTACTTGTATAAGAATTTTCCTTTCAGCTCTAGAGCACGTTTTTCATTATCCTTATCAGATGATTGAACTAAAAACGGAAAATACCTGTCAAAATTTCTTACATATTTTAACAAATGAAAACCGGCTTGCTTATCTCGCTCCCCATCTCTGGAATAACTCACATCTGAAATTACACCCAATAAATTATGTTTATATTTTTCAAACAGAGATATACCTTCTTCATAAGTTGCTGCAAGCAATATTTTTGGCCTCCCCCGCATCAATATCATTCTACGATGCTCATTCAAACCTTCAGACATAAAGGAACCGGTTTGTTTTAACAGTACCTTATACATCAATGGCAAATACATCGAATAAAATTTTAATGAATCTTCAACTAATAAAATGGCTTTAACTCCAACGTCATTAATATCATGCTCGGCATTCATTCTATCTTCAACAAGCTTTACAATGGCAAAAAAGATATCCAGGTTCCCATTCCAATGAAAAACATAATCTATTGCGCTTTCTTTTTCATTTTCTAATTTCTTACCTAATTCCGAAGAGTAATGACTTAGGGCAACGATCGGTACTTCAGGGAACTTCTCTTTAATTTTTTTTGATGTTTCAAAAGCTTTGTAATCACCTATATCAAGCCAGGTTATAACTAAATCGATTTTATCTGAGTTTAATATTTTTAATGCCCTTCTAACAGAATTAGCATGTAAAAAACTAGGTGGATATCGAAGACTTAATGCGGTATATTCATTGAAAATCTGTTCGTCAATTCTCCCGTCTTCTTCAAGCATGTAATAATCATAGTTAGAACAAACGATAAGAACTTTATAAATTCTTTTTTGCATCAATTCATTAAATGCAATTTCTTCATATTTATAAGTTCTTAGATCGGGGAGTACATTATTTGACATGCTTTGAATATATTTATAGACTGATGCAAGTTATAATTTTTATAATTATTTATAAAATATAATTAAAAAAACCGTTTGAAAAGAAATACCTTTCAAACGGTTTTAATATTTATGGTAAGACCGGGATCTTAAACTACACCCTGGTCTAACATTGCATCGGCCACTTTAACGAAACCTGCAATATTTGCACCTTTCACATAGTCTACAGAACCATCTTCTTCTGTACCATATTTCACACAAGAAGCGTGAATATCGTTCATGATTCTATGTAATTTTGCATCAACCTCTTCACGAGTCCAGTTGAAACGTAAAGAATTCTGACTCATCTCTAAACCGGAAACTGCAACACCTCCAGCATTTGAAGCTTTACCCGGAGCATATAAAATTCCGGCTTTTTGGAAAGCTG
>JBDLIB010000084.1:0-13498 GCA_039715085.1 Bacteroidota bacterium
TCAGGCAAATACTAATGATGAAGAATTAAAAGAGAATCTACAAAACCTGAAAGAAACCTTAGTAATAACTACAGGCGATAACTATGTGGGTGCTTCAGAACCTCAGCTTAGAGAAAAAGTTGCAGATCTGTATAGCAAAGTAGCAAGCAGTTATGATAAACCTACCAGTTCTGAATTAGAAAATTTAGATGTTCTGGAAGAAAGATTTTCTAATGCGAAAAAAGATTTTGATAAACTAAAGCAAGATTCTGAGACTGAAGATCTTCAATTAAAATCATTCGAAGAATTTATAAGCGAATAATATTCTCAAGAAAACTTATTAAAAGACCGATATTATCGGTCTTTTTTTATTTTAGTGAAACTCATTTTGAGAAGTTTGTAAAACGAACTCAAAATGTAAGTTGAACTAATCCCGCTACCTGTGCTGAACTTGTTTCAGTATCTGCGGGATCTTGGATAAGACTCAACAAAATTCCTAATTTTGACTTAAGTCATGAACGAATTGGGGTATCTAGAACTTTTGTTTATTTAATGCTTAATTTTACATATGGCAAAGATCTACCGACAAGCCGTTATGGCTGTAATAGTTAATCATCAACAAAGAATATTGTTTGGCTATTCACCCAGGGACAAAAGTTACAAATTTCCACAAGGTGGTTTAGAGAAAGGTGAAGATATTATTACAGGAATTCGGCGTGAGTTGCTTGAAGAATTAGATTATATATTATACCAGGAAAATATCTTAAAAATTTATTCTGAAAAGATCAGATATTCATTTCCCCCAGATGTTCACCCGGTCTATATGGGACAAGAGCTAAGCATTGTAAAGATCAAACACATTCCAAAATTAAATGTAATCCCTCAGGATGATGAATTTGACAGAGTGTTTTGGATAGATCCGGCAGAAATAACAAACTACAACTCTGAATATCGTGCCAAAGCATATTTTAGAGCTATGGAAATATGCGGTTTGGTTTAGGTTGTTTTGAGTTTTTAGTTTCTATACTGTTTTAGATATCCGACTTTTAAAATAATATCAGATCTCAACTACATCAAACTCCAACAGTAAAGGATCTAAATTTTGAATTAATCCCGAAATTAACTCCTCACCTACTTCTTCATAAAACTCAGCAAAATTGGCTTCTCTTTCCTGTAAAATTTGATTTGGAAATAACCCATCTTGTAAATCGGTAATTCGATTAACTATTTCTTTATACTTTCTCTTTTTCGCTTTTAACAAACGCTTTTCCAGATTTTCGAGTCCGTTCTGTTGTTTTTTACCCTGTGCTTTTACCGCCCCGGTAAAAGATCTATCAGTATTTTCTGACAGTTCTTCTAGATGAAGAAACATCTTCTTTAATTGTTCTTTTTTATCCGACAGATCAATATTAACATCTGAAATATGTCTTACTTTTTTATTAACCAGATCATTTTGTTTCAAGAATAAATCTTCCAACTTAATATCCATTTTTTTCATTTTGTTAAGTTGCTTTTCAGAAATCAGCATAAGTGAATTCCTCAATAATAAAACTGGAAAAGGAACTTTCTGACTTTCAAAATAATCCTTTAACTCAAACCAGTAAGACAACTCCCCTCCTCCACCGATATAACAAAGATTAGGCAAAACTACCTCCTGGAACAATGGACGCATCAATACATTCGGACTGAACTTTTCGGGATTATTTTCTACTTCCAGAAGTATCTGCTCTTTGGTAAATGATATATTTGTATTCAAGACATTATATGAATCATTTTCAACTACAATCCTTTCTCTTACATTTTCATCTAAATAGAATAAATTGATCTCGCGGGGATTTACCTGGATTTTATAATTCGCCCCTAATCTCTCATTTGCTTTTGAAACTTCCCTAAAGCAAGTCTGATCAAACAATTCCTCTTTTACAAAAGGAATAAATTGTTTTTTAAGAACCTTATCATCTCCATTTACAATTACTAAACCGTGTTCTCCAAAAAGCTCGTTAGCTAAAAACCTGGTAGCATCGGTTAAATTATCATGTTTAAGATATGAACTATGAAAAAGTTTTCTCAAATATTCTGCATTTTTGCTCTTTCCCAATTGCCTGGAAAATTCTTCAAAAACTTCATTAAGCCCCTCTGAAGACAATCTCCCAACTGCACCATTTGAATCCCTATTCCACGAGATTTCCTTATTCTTATAATGAAAGAATTTGATCTCTTCAAAGTCATGATCTTCTGTGGCCATCCAATAGACAGGAACAAAATTACAATCCGGAAATTCTTTTTTTAACCTTTCTGATAAATTGATGGTTGCTACAATTTTATATAAAAAATACAACGGACCAGTAAATAAATTTAACTGATGCCCTGTAGTAACAGTAAATGTGTCTTTTTTTGATAATAATTGAATATTTATCTTAGTTTTATCAGGAATATCAAAATTTTTATTTTGCTTCAATAAACTATTTACCAGAATCTTACGAGCCTTATCCGGAAAAGATTCCCGTTTAGCTTTAATTTGCTTTTTAAAACCATCCATATCAGGAGTATTTTCATAGAATTCAGATAAATTTTCACTTTTATCCAAATAATCACAAATAATCTTTGAGAAATATCCGGTTTTACAGAAAGGTATGGTTTTTAATTTTTGCAATTGGATTTATTTTCAGTAAAAATACTGATTTAAATTCCAGATTCCAAGTTCAACTAGAATGCTTTAGGCTATCAGTGTCGAGTTTTAGTTATGAGTGCTTAATTCAATCTTCAAATTAATTCATCTCCAAATTTTCAAATCAACTTTTATTTAACAGGCTCCCCATACAGATCAAAATCACTTGCTTCTATGATCTTAATATCTATAAACTGACCAATTTGAATATAATGTTTTGTAGCGTCTACCATCACCTCATTATCTACATCAGGACTATCAAATTCGGTACGGCCAATAAAATAATCACCTTCTTTTCTATCGAAGATACACTTAAATATCCCCCCTACTTTCTCATGGTTCAGATCGAAAGAAATTTGCGCTTGCACTTCCATCAGATCAGCAACACGCTTTTGTTTTACCTCTTCAGGAACATTATCTTCTAATTCGAAAGCGGTAGTGTTTTCTTCATGAGAATAGGCAAAACATCCCATTCTTTCAAATTTAGATTCAATTACAAATTGCTTTAATTCTTCAAATTGCTCTTCGGTCTCACCTGGATATCCTACGATCAAAGTAGTTCGCACCGCCATATTAGGAACATACTTTCTAAAGTTGTCAAGTAATTTCTTAGTTTTTGATGAATCTGTTCCGCGATGCATCGATTTTAAAATCTCCGAATTAATATGCTGAAGTGGTATATCAATATAATTGCAAACCTTTGGTTCGTTTTTCATTACTTCCAGCACATCCAAAGGAAAACCCTGAGGATAAGCATAATGCAATCTTATCCATTCAATTCCTTCCACTTTTGCCAGCTCTTTCAACAAATCAGCTAAAGCTCTCTTTTTGTAGATATCGAGTCCGTAGTAAGTTAGATCCTGTGCAATCAAAATCAGTTCCTTTACTCCTTTTGCAGCTAGTTTTCCGGCTTCAGTTACCAGCTCTTCAATCGGAGTTGAAATATTTCCACCGCGCATTAAAGGAATAGCACAAAAGGAACAAGGCCTGTCACAACCTTCTGCAATTTTAAGGTATGCATAATGTTTAGGAGTAGTTAAAAGCCTTTCTCCAACTAACTCATGTTTATAGTCAGCATCCAAAGCTTTCAATAAGTCAGGGAGATCATGTGTCCCAAAATATTGATCCACATTAGATATCTCTTTTTCCAAATCCGGCTTATAACGTTCACTCAAACATCCTGTAACAAAAACCTTATCTACTTCTCCCAGCTCTTTTTTTTCAACAAATTGCAGGATAGTATTTATTGATTCTTCCTTTGCATCTCCTATAAATCCACAAGTATTGATCACTACAATATTTCCTTCATCATTTTCATCTTCATGAACAACATTTTTTTCATTGGCAATAAGCTGTCCCATTAAAATTTCACTGTCGTAAACATTTTTTGAACAACCTAAAGTTACTACATTGATCTTGTTTTTTTTTGAAGTCTTTGTTCGCATAATAATAGAAGTAAGTGGAAAGAAGCAAGTAGAAAACTAAATACTATCTTTCAATTTTTTTATATAAGAATTTAATATTCTTGAAACCTCTCTAAGGTTTTCTTGTATTTTTTCTGTTTTTGAATAGTTCAGATCTTGAATAAGAATTAAGAAATACCTGGTTTCTTCTAATGAACCATTGGCAATATATAAAAACCTGATCTTTTCTTTAATGCTAATTCTGCCATATCCTTCTGCAACATTGGCCGGTACAGAAACTGAACTTCGCTGAATTTGGTTAATTAGTCCAAATCGTTCAGATTCAGGAAGAGAAGAAGTTAATTTATATATTTCTAGAACTAATGCATGAGCTTTTTGCCATAAAATTAACTGTTTAAAACTTTTATCCTTACCCATGCTTTTCTCCTTACTCCTTACTTCTTATTACTACTTAAAAAAAGAATCCACAAACTCAAACTTATTAAAAACCTGTAGATCATCAATTCCTTCTCCTACTCCTATATATTTTACAGGAATCTGGAACTGATCAGAAATACCGATTACAACTCCGCCTTTTGCAGTTCCGTCAAGTTTAGTGATTGCCAGGGAAGTAACTTCTGTAGCTTTGGTAAATTGTTTTGCCTGTTCGAAGGCATTTTGCCCGGTTGAACCATCCAAAACCAACAATACCTCATCAGGTACATCAGGTGAAACCTTTTGCATCACTCTCTTGATCTTTGAAAGCTCATTCATCAAATTCACTTTATTGTGTAATCTTCCGGCAGTGTCTATGATTACCACATCTGCGTCCTGATTCGCAGCAGATTGAATTGTATCAAATGCCACCGATGCAGGATCACTTCCCATCTCCTGACGCACCATAGGAATATCAACCCTGTCTGCCCAAATTTGTAATTGATCTATTGCTGCTGCTCTAAAAGTATCGGCCGCACCTAGAAGAACCTTTTTTCCTTGCTTTTTAAATTGAGAAGCTAATTTACCAATGGTTGTGGTTTTTCCAACACCATTCACTCCAACCACCATAATTACATAGGGTTTTTTGTTCTCCGGAATAGTAAACTCAGTTTCATTCCCAACATTGGTCAAAGCCAGTAAAGCTGCAATTTCTTCACGTAAAATTCTGTTAAGTTCATCAGTCCCGAAGTATTTATCTTTTGCTACACGCTCTTCAATACGATCAATTATTTTCAATGTTGTATCAACACCAACATCCGAAGCAATCAAAATTTCTTCCAGGTCATCTAAAACCTCATCATCCACTTTTGATTTTCCTGCTACTGCCTTAGATAATTTATTTAAAAAAGAACTACTACTTTTTTCTAAACCTTTATCTAAAGTTTCTTTTTTTTCTTTTGAAAATATTTTTTTGAATAAGCCCATCTTATTATATATAATTCTTCTTATCAGATTTTAAGTTGCACAAAGGTAACAAATTACAACATTATGCAAATGAAAAAAGCTACTTTCAAAAGATGAAAGTAGCCTCTAATATTTTATACTAAGTAAATCTTATTTTTTATTGAAAAAATCGTTTACTTTTGAAGGATCCATAATGCTTTCAACAAAAGTATAAGCACCTGTTTTATCTGACTTCACCATTTTAATAGCTTTAGTCAATCTTTTTGAACCTGTTTGTAAAGTTGCTACTGATTTCTTTGCCATGACACTATGTGTTATTTGATTTCTTTATGAACAGTCATTTTCTTCAAGATCGGGTTGAATTTCTTCAATTCCATTCTATCCGGAGTGTTCTTTTTGTTCTTCGTTGTAATATATCTTGATGTACCCGGTTTCCCCGAAGCTTTGTGCTCGGTACATTCTAATATAACCTGAATTCTATTGCCTTTACCTTTTGCCATTTTCTATTATTTTTTCAAGTAACCTTTAGCTCTCGCTTCTTTGATCACTGCATCAATACCATTTTTATTGATCTTTTTTAAAGCTCTGGTAGATACTTTTAAAGTAATCCACTTATCTTCTTCCGGAAGATAAAAACGCTTTTTTACCAAATTCACATCGAATTTTCTCTTGGTTCTATTCAAAGCATGAGAAACATTGTTTCCAACCATTGCTTTTTTTCCTGTAAGCTCACAAACTCTTGACATTTCGTACTTATTTTATTGTTGTTTCCAAACGAGGTGCAAAAGTATAAATTCTTTACAAATCTCACAAACTATTTTTGTTGTTTTTCAAGATTTCTTTTTTCAACATTTCTAATGCCCGGCTAGAAGCCCTTCGGATCACCTTTTCACGAGGTTGTCCGAAATTAAATTCTTCAACCACAACCCCGTCATTACCTGCGATTGCAATAAATACAGTACCAACAGTTTTATCGGTTTTATCTGTAGTAGGGCCAGCATTACCGGTTGTTGCAATAGCATAGTCGGATTGGAACAATTTTTTACATTTTAATGCCATGTCTTTTGCAACTTGTTCACTAACAACCGTAAATTTTTCTATTGTCTCCGGTAAAATACCCAAAATATCCTTTTTCGCCTTCGCGGAATAAGTCACAACTGAACCATTGAAATATTTTGATGTTCCCGCAACAGAAGTAATCATCTTGGCAATATTCCCACCTGTACAGCTTTCGGCAATACTCAAAGTGAGATTGTTTTGGATCATTTTACGATTAATCACAACTTCTATCAAATCACTTTCTTCTATTCCTATAATAATATCACCAATGATTGGGAATAATTTTTCTATCTCCTGGTCTATTACCTTTATTAATGATTCTTTAACCTCACCTTTTGCAGTGAATCGCAAACGTAATTTTTCATATGAAGGCAAATATGCCAGTTTAATAAAATCGGGTAAATTATTTTCCCAGTCTTCTAAAAGCCTGGCTACATTACTTTCATTCATCCCATAAGTCAGGATAGTTTTATGCACAATATATGGCAAATGAAATTTTTCTTTAAATTGAGGTAAAACATGGTCAAGCATTAATCCTTTCATCTCTGCAGGTACACCGGGCATGGAAATAAAAATCTTTTTCCCTCTTTCAAACCACATTCCTGCAGCAGTACCAATTTCATTTTTAAGAATTTTTGCCTTCTCGGGCAACATAGCCTGTTGTTTATCGAATTTAGTTGGGGGTATATTCATTCTTGAGAAAAGATTTCTGACATGCTCAAATACTCCCTCGTTAAATACAAGTTTATCTTCAAAATAACCGGTTATGGTATGCTTTGTTATATCATCTTTGGTTGGGCCAAGACCACCCGTCAACAAAATGATATCAGCATTTTCTTCGGCTTCAGCCAATGCTTTAAGGATATGCTCTTTTTCATCCTGAACTGATGTGATTTGATAAACGTGAATACCTATTTCATTTAATCTTTCGGCTATCCACTTAGAATTGGTATCAGTAATCTGGCCTATTAAAATCTCATCACCTATAGTTATGATCTCTGCTTGCATACTGGCAAAGGTAGAGCGAAAAACTAAAATTTTTATAAATTTTTAGTAAAAGAATTTACTAAACAACTACGGACTGCAAGTCCATAGGTTTTATTCAGAATAAAATTCGTTTAGTAAGCACCAAATTGCAAATCACAAACAATTCACAATAATTAAAAAATTCAAAACATTAATCTTCAATATTGAAAATATATTTGATTATTACACATTGAATTTTGAAATTTATTTGTCTTTTGGGTATTTGTTGCTTGAATTTTTAGTAGCTAAAGCGAGATGCACTATTGGCTTTCTGTGAGATAAATCTTAAATCTAACTGGGGTTATTAGTATGACCAGACATTCTTACACTTTCTTTAATATTTTTTGCAATTTCGTTCACATCTCCGGCTCCATCAATTGTTAGCACATTAAATTTATATTTTAAGTAGTGAATTGCTGGTTTTGTATATTCTTCAAACTCTTCTATCCTCTTCAATTGCATTATTTGATCTCTATCTTCTGTTTCGTTTGATGTATTGCTACTACTATTAACTACTCGTTTTAATAGCTCCTCTTTGTTAACTTCAAGATTGATAATATTACTTATTTTTTGCCTCTTCAAGCCAATTGATTTAATCAGGCCTTTTATTTGATCAATTGTTTTTGGAAATCCATCTAGTATAATCCCGGCTTCGGATTTATTCTCTTTTATAACCTGATCGAAAATATCTTTCATTACAGAATCAGGAACCAACTTTCCATTTTCCTGATAATCGGAAATTATTTTCCCAATTTCCGTTCTATTTTCCTCTTCCAATCTACATCTATCATCTATGGAGATATGCTTGAAATTTGTTTCTTTACTTAAAATTTCACTCTGAGTACCTTTACCCGAACTAGGAGGTCCTGTTACGATAAGTATTTCCATTTTTATAATTAAATTGAATAGCAATTAATTCAAAGCAACCTTTTCAATCCTTTTTATACCATTTCTGTTCATAATCACTCTATACCGGGTGAATTCAATACCTTCCTCGGTATAATACTTTTGGATGATATTTATATGGTATATTTTATTTGCTACTTTGTTATATACCTCACCTTTTTTAATTAGGATATAATCCTTTTTGGGATCATCCATATATTGAATAAATCGGTGAAAATTTAAACGGGTAATATCGGTTAATCCCAATATATTTTCATCAGGGAGATCATCTCCAAATTTTTTTGGATAAATAATAATCTTCTTTTTATATTGAATAACCTCCTCATTTAATGAATCTATACCCATTTTAACAATCAGATCCTTTTGCCTATGTTTTTTTACTTTTGAACCTAATTTCTTTAATGGTACAAAAACAAAATTTTCTTTAATTCTACCAACTTTTTTACCCAAAGTATTGGTTATCTTTATTTTATAATCATAAAAAAAACTACTTGACCTACTAACAAACAACATACTCACCAGTCCTTTTATACGATCTTTTAACATATAACTTATTACCAAAGCAATAAAAAACGGCATGGTGAAGTTTCCGTAAACCTGCTGGTAGTAAAAAGCAATTCCGGTAGAGAAGACCATTGCCAAACCGGCAGAAAATGCTAATAAAGTTTGTTCAAAAATAGCACCATCTTTACGTATATCCTGATGTAAAAAGAAAACACTTTCAATGTATTTTTTTAGCTGATTTCTTTTGTAAAGTAATTCCTCCGGATTAATATTTTTATCTTTTGGTGAATCGTAAACCTTTTGCTTCTTATATTTTTGCTCAGAATTAATTAAAGCTACAACCAGATCAAGACTGCTATCTTCAAATTTTTTATTTTGCAACTGATTGAACAATTTCATTAATTGTAACTCCACAACATTACTCATATGCTCATCTGCATAAATAACTACATTCTTGTTCTTATCTTCCAGTGAGGAGTCTTTTATTGCAGAAACAATAACTCTAAATTCTGATAAGATAAGACTTATTTTTTCTAAAAACTCATCAATATCATCAATGGATAGCTCTTTCGTATTGATTAAAGTGTCCGTTTCCTCTCTTAACAAACTGCTAAAAGTAGCAACAAACATTTTCACCTGATCTTTAAATCGGGTACGATTCTTATCAGATCTATTTTTGATAAATTTTTCTGTATTCTTTGTTAAGTTTTTAAGTAAAGATCTTTCTCCAATATTTATGTCGTTTAAAGAATAATTTGGAATATCATATTTTAAAAACAACCTTACATCATTATAAAATTTTGTTGAAGGATAAGTTTTACTATTTATATTTAAACTATCAGGAAAGAACAGGTAGGTAATCGTTGTGTATTTTGATTTTTTCCTTTTAAAGATCTTATCATAGGTTACATCAATTACAACCGAAAATTTATCGTGTATTTTTATTTTACTTTTTATCAAAGAGGTTTCGTTTTTATTGTTTCGAATTTGTAGTTTCGTGTTTAATAAAATTTAAACAACAAACCCTGAACTCGAAACATGCAACTTATTAGATCCCGCAGATACTGAAACAAGTTCAGCACATGCAGCGGGATTAATTCAACTTCCATTTTTGAATTCATTTTACAAACTCTTCAAAAAAGAATTTCATTAAAATAATCCATCAGGTGTGATACCCAACCATTTGAAATAGGTCATTGCCATTAAGATGGAAGTTCCCCAGGCAATGGTTTGCATGATGATTCCGTATTTAAATGTATCTGTCCAGCTATAATGATCGGTAGTATATAAAAGTAATGATGGTTTACTGTTGAAAGGCAACACATAAACATGTTCTATCAATAATGCTACAGGAAATGCCAGACTCATTATTGAAAAACCAAATTTCATTGCTACTCCAATTGCTATTGGCACAAAGATCATAGTACGCATTGTTTTAGACTGCATAATTAAGGCACTGTAGATCATTACACCGGTTAGGATCACGTATAATAACCAGAATGGAGTATTCTCTCCAAATCCTAATGCATCAAAAAACGCATTTACAGAGATACTTGGCAGATCGGTTACTTTAAATCCTGCTCCCAATGTATAAGCACCGGCAGAGAACAAAAGAAGGTGCCATGGTATATCCACATCATTCCATTTTACAATACCAATTCTTGGCATTAGAGCAATTATTGCCCCTACAAAAGCCACAGCTGTAGGACTTATACCATGCCATTGATCAGTAACCCATAAGATCAATATAAATCCGAAGATCATTAATGATTTTATTTCATCGAAAGTAACTTTTCCCATACTATCCAACTCTTTTTGCAGAATCTCCATTCCACCGGGAATGCTTGGTAATCTTTCTTCTTTTTTTAACGGAAATATTAATCTTGTACCAACTATCCAGGCAATCAACATTAAACCTAATGCTACCGGAAATGCAGCGATCATCCATTCCGAAAAGAAAATATCAGATCCAATTGCACCGGCTATCAGTGAAACTGCCAATAAATTTGCTCCGGAACCTGTCATAAAGGATGCTGCCCCCATATTGATCTGGAACAGGTTTTGCAAAATTAAATTTCTACCAAAATTATTTCTATGCCCTCTTGTTGCTCCGTAAACAGCAGCTACAATCATCATAATTGGCAAAAGAATTGTTGCTTTAGCAGTCGTAGCCGAGATAAATAATGACAATACAATATTGATCACCATAAAGCTGAGCATCACAGAGGATGCATTCTTTCCAAACTTTATAATAAACCAAAGTGCAAATCTTTTTGCTACACCGGTTGCCACCAACATACTGGCTAAAATAAACGAAAGAATATTCAGCCACATTACTTTATGTCCCAATTGGGCATATGCTTCTTTTTCAGGTAAAACCCCGGTCAAAACAAGGGAAATAATCAAGATCAGTGAGGTTAAATAATTAGGTATTGCTTCAGTGATCCATAAAATAAGTGCTGCAACAAAAATCGCAAGCATTGCTCTATTTGCATATATAAACTCAGCCGTACCAATTTTATCGAAATTGGCTTTAGCCCCTTTACTTAAAGCCTCAGGGTTAAATTTGCTTAAAAAAGGGAGTTCAGCATAGAACATTATTAATAGAAAAGCAATCACCGCCAGTGGTGCTCCAATCATCATTAAAATCTCTTCAAACCTGGATTTTTCTCTTACCGGAAGTTTTTCAATCCGGTAATTGTTCATATCCAGTACATCAAACTTCTCTTCAACTTGTATTGCTTCTGCCATTTTTGTTTTGGGTTTTGGGTTTCGAGTTTCGGGTTTTGGGTTTCGGGTTTAAAACTCGAAACTATAAACACGGAACTAAAATATGTTTTGGTTATATAGGTTAGTCAAAAAGAAGGCTGTCTGACTTATCAGACAGCCTTTAAAAAATTCTACCAGTTCTTATATGGATTTTTCATTAACATAGAGTTGTAATATTTTACTTCTCCTGTCACTTCTTCTCCTAACCACTCCGGTTTTGAGAATTCTGTATCTTCACTTGGTAATTCAATTTCAGCTACAGTTAATCCATCATTTTCTCCGTAAAATTCATCTACTTCAAAAACAAGATCACCGTCAGCTTTAACGATATAACGGGTTTTGTCGATAACACCTGGTTCACAAATAGCTAATAAAGCTTTTGTATCTTCTACTGAAATTTCTCTTTCCCATTCGTATCTTGAAGCTCCTGATTCATTTCCAATTCCTTTGATTGTCATAAACCCTTTATCTCCTTTGATTCTTACTCTTACAGTTCTTTCAGGAACAGAAGATAAATATCCTTGTGTAATTCTTGTTTCTTTTACAACTAAAGGTTTAAAATCACCTTTAACTAAAAACTTTTTTTCAATTTCTTGTGCCATAATCTTATATGTTTATTTGTGGATTTGTTTATTTGTGTAATCGTTTCGATTAAACAAATAAACAATTAAACGAATCCACTTTTTTAATTAGCTAATGGTTTGTTGATCCAACCAATAATTCTTTTGATCACCTGTAAATAGTTAAGGTTTTCGTTACCTTCTAATTTACAATCTGCCATTGTTTTTTTGATATCCTCCAACTCAGTAGACTCAGAGTTAATAGTAACAACTTTTGCTCCGTTGATCAATACATTTCCTGTTTCACAGATAGTATCGTTAACCATGTATCCGAAACGTTGTTTGTGAACTTTCACTCCCTGAAGATCATCATGAGCATCGATCATTGCTAAGAACTCTTCTAAAGTATAAGTATCCTGAGTTAATGCAGGCATCTCAACCTGGAACGCAGGAAATACATCATTTACCAATACTTCTTTAGCGATTGGGAATTCACCTTTCATTAAAGGATTCCATTGCTCTAAACCATCTACAGTCTGTACATAAGTTTTGATATCCATTTTACCATCACGAATCTTCGTGTTGTTGATGTCATTTGTTTTTGACATGATATAGATCTCATCTGATTCTCTCTCCCAAACTTTTTGAGGAACTGGTC
The DNA here is from genome assembly GCA_039715085.1 of Bacteroidota bacterium. GTDB lineage: Bacteria > Bacteroidota > Bacteroidia > Flavobacteriales > Flavobacteriaceae > Namhaeicola. The sequence continues at coordinate 12,934 of JBDLIB010000084.1, forward strand.
CTGATAAACGAGCCATCAATTTTCCTGCTTCGTCAAAGTTTTGTCCAAAAGTTCTAAACTCAAATCTCGGTTTTGAGATCTCTCCAATTTTCATTTCTGGTTTTGCCATAATTGTTAAATTTAAATTATATTTAGTTTTTATTGTGGTTTTTTATAGATATACAGCTTTTCTTCTGCATCACTCATTACATATATCTTATCTTCTGATATTCCTATTCCTTCAGCTTGTGTAACTCTGATTGAATATCTTTCAATTAAATCTCCCTTAAGAGTACATTTATTTAATGTTTTGTTTTTATCACTTACTATCCATAAATTATTCGTTGCACTTTCGTAAAATATTCCTGAATAATCAGAAGCAAAATTTAAATCGTATTCTGCTATTATGGAAAAGTCTGATCTTAGCTTGATTAGTTTTCCGGGATTTTTTTCATTCAATATAAAGATAGCGTTAAGGTTTTTGGCGTAAGCTACACCTTCAATCCCGCTATTATCATCATTGTTTTCGTAATTGATCGTATGTTTTAAAGTATGACCGGTATTCATATCATACTCTACTATTTGT
>JBDLIB010000085.1:0-13484 GCA_039715085.1 Bacteroidota bacterium
TACAATGACCGAAGAGGAGATTGATTTTGCTTTCGATCTTCCGTTTACACGATTACCACATCCAAAATACAATAAACGAGGCCCTATTCCGGCATTTGAAATGATCAAATTTTCAATCAATATACATCGGGGATGTTTTGGGGGTTGTAGTTTTTGTACCATCTCTGCACACCAGGGAAAATTCATTGCCAGCAGGAGTAAAGAATCTATTTTAAAAGAAGTGGATGAGGTTGCAAATATGCCCGGATTCAAAGGATATTTATCTGATGTCGGTGGCCCATCGGCAAATATGTACAAAATGAAAGGCAGGGTGCAGGAGATCTGTGATAAATGTGTGGCTCCATCCTGTATTTCGCCTGTAGTTTGTTATAATTTAGACACCTCACATAAACCACTTACCGAAATTTACCGTGCAGTTGATAAGCATCCGAAAGTAAAAAAATCATTTATCGGAAGTGGTATTCGGTACGATATGCTGGTACCTGAATTCAATAAGAGTGCAGATTCAAAAGAGTTGGAAGAATATACCGAAGAGGTGATGACAAAACATGTTTCCGGCAGGTTAAAAGTAGCCCCGGAGCACACTTCAGACCCCGTATTAAAATTAATGAGAAAACCTTCCTTTTCTTATTTTCACAAGTTTAAAAATACTTTCGATAAGATTAACAGGAAAAGAAAATTAAACCTTCAGTTAATTCCGTATTTTATATCAAGCCATCCTGCCTGTGAACTGGAAGATATGGCAAACCTCGCTTCGGAAACAAAAGATATGGGCTTTCAGTTAGAACAGGTGCAGGGTTTTACTCCAACCCCGATGACTGTTGCCACAGTTATTTATTATTCGGGATATCATCCATATTCTCTAAAGAAAATCTATACTCCGAAAACTAAGAAAGAGAAAGAGGAACAGCACAAATTTTTCTTCTGGTATAAAAAAGAAAATTACAATTGGATTAGAAATACATTACAAAAAGTCAATCGTAATGATCTGGTTGAGAGATTGTTGAATTCAGATAGAAGTTATAGAAAAGAAAGACCTCAAAAAAGAAATAAGTCAGATAATAAACCTAACATCAGAGGGTCAAAAAGAAGAAAGAAAAGATAAATTTTAAAGTTTTTTGTCAACCTGTTCTGATAAGTATTTCCTGTTTGTTTTTAAATCCTGATTTCTATTCAGTATCAATAATGAATTGTTAAATTTTTGTATATCAATATTTAATAATTAAATTAGCTAATATTATTTTTAGAATATGAAAAAGCTAATCTTCCTTTTCCTTTTAGTTTCAGGTTATGTGTTTGCACAAGGGACTGTTAAGGTGGATCTTTCAAACCCCAATGCAACCTTATACACTCATTTATATTTTTTGCAAGATGGAAGTTATGAACCTACAAAGGCTGCGGCTACGATAAAAGGGTTAAGGCAAGCAGATGCCATTGAAAAATCTATTAAAATCAAACAAATAATTGATGGAAGAGGGTTAAATGTTGATTTTGACAGGATACCAACCGATCCTGATTTTTTAGATACAATTTCAAGTTCTTCGAATATTCTGGCTAAGCCAAGACATTTTTATATGCCTTTCCCTCACAGTATGCCTGAGATTTATCTGGAAAAAATTGGTACAAAATGGTATTATTCCAAGGAAACAGTTGGAAAAATTGATAAACTTCATTCTGAGATTTTTCCATGGGAATTTAAATGGCTTAAAGATAAATTTCCGACATTATATTCTGAAACTGTATTTGGAGTAAAGTGGATTAAATTGATAGGTTTTTTATTATTAATAATTGCTAGTTTCCTACTGTATTATGTTTTAAATCCTATTCTATTTTTTATTCTAAAGAAAATTCAAAACCTTTTAATTCGCTTTAAAAAAGATGTATTGGGTTCTGAGGACAAGAACTTAAGATCTTATGAGTTGCTGCATGGCCTGACAAAGTCAATCGTTTTGATCATTATCATAAGATTAATTAAGAGATTTTTGCCAGTCTTACAATTGGTGAAGATCAATAATTTTTTGTTTTTGGCACTGGAAATTGCTGAAACAGTTTTTTGGGTCTTCCTGTTTCTTAATATTATAAAAGTAGTTTTAATTTATTACGATAATTTTTCAGCAAGAACACATTCCAAATTAGATGATCAGCTTTCACCAATATTAAGAAAGTTGTTTAAAGGTCTGGTTATTATAATAGGAGTTTTACACATTATCACACTTTTTGGAGTGAATCCGACTACGGTTATAGCCGGAGCTTCTATCGGTGGGATTGCTTTAGCTTTAGCTGCACAGGATTCGGTGAAAAATCTTATCGGCACAGTGGTGATCTTCCTGGATAAACCTTTCCACATAGGTGATTGGGTAGAAATAGGTGAAGTTGTTGGTACAGTAGAAAAAGTTGGATTCAGGTCAACCAGGGTAAGAGCTATTGATACTTCTATTTTTCAAATTCCAAATAGTAAAGTAGCTGAAGCAGAGGTGAATAATAAAGGGATGAGGATCTATAGAAGATACAATACCGAATTAGGAATCAGATATGATACTCCACCCGAATTGATAGAGGCATTTGTAAAAGGTATCCGCGAAATAATAATTGCCCACCCAGAAACAAGGAGTGAATCCTATAATGTTGAATTTACCGGTTTTGGTGATTCCTCTCTTCGAATCATGATCAATATGTTCTTTAAACAATTGGATTGGGGTATCGAACAATCATCTAAGCATAAGTTGCACATCGCGATTGTTAAGCTGGCGGAGGCTTTAGGGGTTCAATTTGCTTATCCATCATCGACCCTGATGATAGAACAGTTTCCGGATAAGGAATCGATTTCAGTGAAATACAATACAAGCTCTGACTATATTGATGAAAGTATAAAAAAAGTGATTAAGGATTTTGAGAATATGGCAGATGAAACAGATCCCAATGCTTCATCCATACCTGATAGATAGGTTTTTATCTGTATTTTTTAATATAATCATTGATCACTACAATAACCGAAATGTCTTTCCATTGATTTTGTAGCTCAAAATAATCAACAGGAAGTTGAGGATCCTGTTTTTCTAATGCTCCATTTATAAACGATCGTTGTAGTATATCTTCCACAAGAAAGTCAAGAGCTTTTTCTTCAGGATGGTACTCGTTCTTTAGATTAAGTTTGAATAGTCTGGCTGATGAATTATAAACAAATGCTTTTAATCCACTTCGGTAATCTTTGATCAGATCATATAATGTTTCGCCGGTTTGACGGTGAATTAATTTGATCATAATTCTGCCTTCTGTACGGGTCATATCCTTTACCTGCTCAGTGAATTCTTCTTCAAGATATCTTTGTGCTTTTCTGATATGTTTTTTTCTTTTTCTTTTCGATTTGATGGATCCGAGTTCAGTATTCAGTTCGGTCATTTTTTCTGAAGCTAATTTGGCGTAAGGATATGCATTTCGCACTTTTTTGGTATACCAATAGTAATATTTTCTCTCTTTCGAGGAATCGAATTTACGTTTGTTTAAAACAATAACCTCCTCAAGAGGAATTGTAAGAGAATCATTTTCTATGATATAGTAATCCTTTTTAAGTAAGTTTTCTCCAACCTTTTGTTGAGAGTACAAGCTTACAGGAATAGCAAGAAATAATATGAATAACAATTTTTGCATAAAATAATTAAAACTTCAAAAACCGCACCAAAATTAAGAAGAAGAATTTTCTTAAATTCGCATAAAACTAAAAATTATGGCAAAACAAAAAATTCTTAATAAAAAATCTATTATTTTTCTTGAAAAATATCTGAATAATCCTTCTCCTACAGGTTATGAATCTGAAGGGCAGAAAATATGGATGGAATATTTAAAACCTTATGTAGACACCTTTATTACAGATAATTATGGAACAGCTGTAGGGATTATCAATCCTGAAGCTGAGTTTAAAGTTGTGATCGAAGGCCATGCTGATGAAATTTCGTGGTATGTAAATTATATTACCGAAGATGGTTTGATCTATGTGATAAGAAATGGTGGTAGTGACCATCAGATTGCTCCTTCAAAAAGAGTGGATATACATACCAAAAAGGGAATTGTAAAAGGAATTTTTGGCTGGCCGGCAATTCATACACGTACGGCAGGAAAAGAAGAGGCTCCTAAATTGGATAATATTTTTATCGATGTTGGTTGTAAAAAGAAAGAAGAGGTTGAAAAATTAGGAGTACATGTAGGTTGCGTAATTACTTACCCAGATGAGTTTATGATCTTGAATAAGAATAATTTTGTTTGTCGCGCATTGGATAACAGAATGGGTGGATTTATGATCGCTGAGGTTGCCAGGCTTTTAAAAGAAAATAAAAAGGAATTGCCATTCGGATTGTATATTACCAATTCTGTACAGGAAGAAATTGGTTTACGAGGTGCAGAGATGATCACGCATACCATCAAACCGAATTTAGCAATTGTAACCGATGTTTGTCATGATACAACTACACCGATGATTGAAAAGAAAAAAGAAGGAGAGATCAAGTCGGGTGAGGGGCCTGTGATTTCATATGCGCCTGCTGTTCAAAATAATGTTCGTGAATTGATCATCGATACTGCCGAGAAAAATAAGATTCCGTTCCAGCGGTTAGCTTCTTCAAGAGCAACCGGTACAGATACAGATGCATTTGCTTATTCAAACGGAGGAGTGCCTTCGGCCTTAATTTCACTTGCGCTTCGTTATATGCATACAACTGTGGAAATGGTTCATAAAGACGATGTGGAAAATGTGATCAAATTAATATATGAAACTTTGTTGGCAATAGATCCCAAAAAGGGATTTAGTTATTTTGATTAAATAGTTTAATTATAAAAGAAAACAAATTTTAATTTTTACTTCAACCGCAAAGACGCAAGGATTAGCGCAATGTACGCAATAGATTTTGAGTTATATTTTTAATCTCTGTACTTTCTTGTTTTAATTTTATTAAATTAAATGAAAAGCTATTTCACGGAGCTTCACAAAGTAGCACAGAGCGCCACAGAGTTAGGCTTATTTTTCTCTGTGAATCTCTGTGTTGCTCAGTGTGTCTCTGTGTAACAGTTAGTTAAAATAACAATCATTTAAAAATTAGCAGTAATTATGCGTTTAACTAAAAAAATCAATTGCGTACTTTGCGACCCTGGCGGTTTAAAACCTTCTACTACTGAAACAGCCAACAACTTAATTTAAAAAGCTCCTTTTCTTATTTCTTCCACAACTTCCAAAGAAAGGATTTAGCTATTTTGATTAGGAAAGTTTAATCGTTTATTTGTTTAACGGTTTAACTGTGAAGTCAGGGTTTCACTCAAAGTGAAGCCCTGACTAAGATTTTACTTACTGCCTACTGAAACTGTTGACTTTTTAAAGCACTCCCTTTTTAATTTCTTCCACAACTTCTGGATTCAATAAAGTAGAGATATCTCCCAGATTATCTGCATCATTGGAAGCTATTTTACGTAAAATTCTTCGCATAATCTTTCCCGAACGGGTTTTAGGTAAGCCTGATACAAACTGAATTTTATCCAATTTGGCAATTGCCCCAACGGTAGATGCAATCAATTTATTGACTTCTTTTCCTAAAACCTCATCAGATTTTTTACTTTCTGCATATTTGGTTACATAGGCGTAAAGCGCATTCCCTTTAACATCATGAGGATAGCCAACGACTGCACATTCTACAATGTCTTCGTGCTCATCGATGGCATTTTCAATCGGTGCAGTTCCTAAATTGTGACCCGATACGATCACAACATCATCAACTCTACCTGTAATTCTGAAGTTTCCGGTAGCATCTCGATAAGCACCATCACCTGTAAAATACATATTAGGAAAAGCTGAAAAGTACGTGTTTTTATAGCGTTCGTGATCTCCATAAATTGTTCTGGCCATAGATGGCCATGGAAATTTTATTGCCAATCTTCCTTCTGAAGCTTCAAATGATTTTTGCGGAATTTCTTTGCCGTTATCATCCATTAAGGCAGGTTGCACTCCCGGGAGAGGTAAAGTTGCAAAAGTTGGTCGGGTAGGTGTGATCCCGGCAATTGGAGATATCATCATAGCTCCGGTCTCGGTTTGCCACCAGGTATCTACTATCGGACAATTTGATTTTCCGATATTGTCATTGTACCAGTGCCAGGCTTCTTCATTAATCGGTTCGCCAACTGTACCTAAAACCTTTAAGCTTGATAATTCATGTTTTTCCACCAGGCTTAGAGGATGTTTTGCCAATGCCCTGATAGCAGTTGGAGCTGTATAAAAATGGGTAACTTTTAATTTTTCGACAATATCCCAAAATCGTCCGTAATCAGGATAAGAAGGAACTCCTTCAAACATTACTGTTGTTGCACCGGCAGCTAGTGGTCCGTAAATTATATAGGAATGACCTGTTATCCAGCCAATATCTGCTGTACACCAGTAAATATCATCCTTTTCACATTGAAAAACATTTTGAAAAGTATATGCAGAGCCAACCATGTAGCCTCCTGTAGTATGCACCATTCCTTTTGGTTTTCCGGTTGAACCGGAAGTATACAGAATAAACAACATATCTTCGGCATCCATTTCTTCTGCCTCACATTCCATTTCTACTTTTTGTAATTCATTCCACCAGAATTTATCTCTTATCGGAACCATTGATGTAGGCTCTACACTTCTTCTGTAAACAATAACGGTTTCTATAGTTGAACAATTTTTAAGAGCTTCATCGCAAACAGCTTTTAAGTTAATAGGTTTGGTTCCTCTATAAACTTCGTTGGCAGTGATCAACATCTTGCATTCTGCATCATTAATTCTGCTTGCCAAAGCAGATGAAGAAAATCCGGCAAAAACTATTGAGTGTACAGCACCAACTCTGGCGCATGCCAGCATAGCGATAGCAAGCTCGGGAATCATTGGCATATACAAACAAACCCTGTCACCTTTTTTAATTCCATTATTTTTTAAAACATTGGCGAAACGAGACACTTTTACAAAAAGCTGGCGATAAGAAATATGGCGAGATTCTTCATCGGGGTCATTGGGTTCCCAAATAATAGCTGTTTTATTTCCCAGAGTGTCAAGGTGTCTGTCTAAACAATTTTCGGTGATATTTAATTTAGCACCCTGAAACCATTTTACATCAGGCTTGGTGAAATCCCATTCCAAAATATTATCCCATTTTTTTCTCCAATAAAAATCTTCGGCGATCTCGGCCCAAAATTCCTCCGGTTCTTTAATGCTTTTTTGATATTGTACTTTGTATTCTTTAAAAGATTTAATTTGAAATGATGCCATAAACTTTTATTTTTACACTTAATTATAGGAATGTTTTTGAGTTGTTTTTTTGAGATTTCGATAAAGAAACTTTGCCTAATATATAATTATTTTTTTAAACGAGTGAAAGATATTCTATAAACAACTTGTTTTGTTGGATATAATATAATTAATATTTAAAAAAATTAAAGAAATAGATGAAATCAATACAAGAATATTACAGCGAGGATTTTTCACATTGTTATGGTTGTGGTACTTTAAATCACGATGGATATCAATTAAAAACCTATTTAGAAAAAGATGTTACCATAAGCAGATATACACCCAAGAATTACCATATTGCTATTAAAGGATTTGTTTATGGAGGTTTATTGGCATCTTTAATTGACTGTCACGGAACCGGTTCGGCAGCGATTTTCTATGCCAAAGAAAATGGAATTGAATTGAAGAAAGGAAATTCTCCCAGGTTTGTTACAGGAAATCTTAATGTAAGTTATTTAAAACCGACACCTCTGGGAAAAGAATTGTTGATCAAAGGTGAATTAAAAGAAATAACTGCCAAAAAAGTGATTACCAGTATCGAAGTAATTGTGGACGATGTTGTTTGTGTTAAAGGAGAGGTAATCGCTGTTTTATTACCTGAGAACTTTGGAAAATAGTTTAACCCGCTTTATTCACATAAAAGCCAATTAATGCAAACTATTCTCTGACACCTGTCTCGATTTTGCCGGTTTCATTATCCAATTCTGAACCTCCCATCGAGTGAGGAATCATATACATGGCAAGAAGTACTATAATGGCTATAATTGTCCATAATCTGTTTTTCGGATTTTTTCGAAGTACAAAGAATGCTACTAACCAAAAAAGCCAAGCAAAAATTGTTTTATTATCAGTCCAGTCACTACCAAAAGGCCACCCTGTCCAAAAATCACCAAAGGCATATTTTTGCACAATAGGCCCAAAAATTAAACCGCCAATACCAAATACGAAAAGTGTTAAGCGCACAAATTTAAGTGTTTTATTGCCACCGGAAATAGCTTCTACACCTGCTCGTGTACCTACAAAAAGTGCTATGATCATTAATAAAACATGAGGAATTAGTACAGATCGAGGCACAAACCCTTTAAAGCGAAGTACAATAGGTTCTTCTTTAGCAATAGATACTTTTTGTTCACCTTTATAAAGATCAATATGATATTCCACTTTTCCGGCAGAAGGTTGTTCCGGAAGTGTGGCAGAGAGTACTTCAATATCATCACCCTCTCCAAAAAATGCTTTCTTATGAGAAACTTTACGCTGCATTTTTACTTCCTGCCATGGTTCATCAACTTTAAATCGTTTATAGAAAATAATGGCTTCGACTTCTGAATCTTCCACTTCTAAATTAATATCACATGATGTGCCGATTTCATTTGAACGTAATAAACCAAAATTATATTCCTTTCCGTCAAGTTCAACTGTTACTTTTTTTGGATAAGTAGGGCCGGTCATACGTTGGTAAAACATGGCACTTACTGTAATAATTACAGTTAATGTCCATAACAAAAAAGAATTTGATTTACGCATATTATTAATTTTTAGATGATGAAAGTTACTGATCTTTCAAAGTTTGCAAAAATACTCTTTGTTATTGAAATGTAAGTGTTAATAAATCAAAAATTTAATGAATTTTATTTGTAAAATAATCTTTGAAAATGGTTTAATTCACAAGATAACTCAGGTACATATAATAAGATGACTTTTTATTTAATTCCTTTTTAGGGTATTAAGAGCTAGAGCTTACCTAAATACAGACTTTTAATTATACCATCCGAAAGGCCAATCTTTGGTACATACATTTTTTTTGCACCACTCCATTTCATGGCTTTTATATAAATTTTTGAGGCAGGAATTATTACATCTGCCCTGTCAGGATTTAAATCGAGTTCGCTTATTCGTTCATCGTAAGTCATCTGATTCAAGAAGTTATAATAAGAAGTTAAATATACATCAGATAGAGGTTTTCCTGGTAGTTTACCTGACATTTTAAATATCTTGTTAATATTACCACCAGATCCTATCAATGATAGTTTTGGAAGGTCTTTACTGTTTTCTTTGATCCAATCTTTGGCATCATCCCAAACTTCTTTATTTACTTTATTATCAAGTAATCTCACTGTTCCAAGAGGAAATGATTTAGAAGCAATTATTTTTCCTTCAGAGAAAAAAGTAAATTCGGTACTACCACCCCCAACATCTACATAAAGATAGGATTTGTCACCTTCGATTAACTGGTTCAGATCGGTTGAAGAAATAATTTCAGCTTCAGTCTTGCCATCGATGATGTCAATTTTAACCCCTGTTTTCTTAAAGACACAATCAGCTATTTCGGACCCGTTTTTGGCTTCCCGCATAGCAGAAGTCGCACAAGCTTTGTATTTTTCAACACCGTGAACTTTCATTAATAGTTGAAATGCCTGCATAGCATCGCATATTCTCTTTTCATTGTTCTTTGAAACTTTTCCGGTAGTAAAAACATCTGCTCCTAATCTGATTGGGACTCTCACCAATGAAGATTTTTTAAACTGAGTTTCTTTTTTCTTAAACTCAATTACATTTGAAATTAAAAGTCGTACACCATTTGAGCCAATATCAATAGCTGCGTATTTATGTAGTTTCATTTTTAAGAGTTTGGTTGAAGTATTAAATATATCAAAGATATTAATTTTTTGAGGAATCGTTATGCCACTCTGGCCAATGGTAGTAAATTAAGCTTTTGGTCAATAAAATAGTTGACCTCGGAGAGTGTGAAACACCTCGGAGAGTCAGGTTAAAATAAATATTTCATCGACTCTCCGAGGTCTAAAGACTCTCAGAGGTCTTAACTTATTGATATTGCGTCGGCAGACGGGTTAAACAATTCAACAAATAAACACTTATCTACTTTTTCCTAAATACTTAAATGATACAATGATTAAATTTGAATCTTTAGTTTTGAGTTTATTTGCGAATTAGATACAATTATTGAAGCATTTTTATAAATTCTTTTCTCGGAATTTCTTCTGCACCCAAACTGGCCAAATGTTCATTATAAACCTGGCAATCGATAAATTTGTAATTTTCTTTTTCTAATTTTCGACTAAGAAAAATAAAAGCGATTTTGGAAGCATTACTTACTTTACTAAACATGCTTTCCCCACAAAAAATATGGCCAAGGTCAATTCCGTAAAGTCCTCCAACTAAAATATTTTCTTTCCAGACTTCAACCGATTTTGCTATTCCAAGTTTATGTAGCTCGATATAAGAATTCTGCATTTCTTCAGTTATCCATGTTCCGGCTTGATCATTCCTGTCTATGGTTTTACAATTCGAAATTACTTCCCTGAAACTTTGATTGAAAGTAACTTTGAAATCTCCTTTTCGTAAAACCTGTTTCATACTTTTTGAGACCTTCAATTTATTTGGAAACAGGACCATTCTGGGGTTGGGGCTGTACCAGATTATCGGTTCTCCTTCATTATACCATGGAAAAATACCACTTTTATAGGCAAGGATTAATCTTTCAGAGGAAAGATCGCCACCTATTGCGAGAATACCTTCAGTATTTGCTGTTTCCACATTGGGGAATTTTATTTCATCTCCTAAAAATATCATATTGGTGTTTAATATTGATGCATATTAATAAACAGATAATCAGTGTATTGTGATGAAAAGTTTCATAATAGAAAAAGCTTTAAGATCCCGCTAGTTACTGAAATAAGTTCAGTACAGGCAGCGGGATTAGCCACTCTTGACGGCGTGGCAGGGTCAACTTACATTTTTGTAATGTTATGCAAACTTATCAAAAATGAGTTTCACTAAAATAAGAAATCCCTAAAAGTTATTCAACTTTTAGGGATCTTTGTGTGGTTTGTCCGGTTAACTAAAATGGTAAATCATCCGGTTCATTATCATTGGTGTTTTCGGCAGGTTCAAAATTTCCCGTTTCCATTGGTGGAACTTCAGGTGCTCCCTGTGCTTGCATTTTGTCAATTTTCCATCCCTGGATAGAGTTAAAATATTTTGCTTCTCCTTCAGGGTTGATCCATTCTCTACCTCTTAAGTTGATTCCAATTTTCACAGCATCACCAACGTTAAAGTTATTTAAAAGATCACATTTATCCTGAACAAATTCAATATTCAAAAACTGTGGATATTGCTCTTCGGTAGTGATTACCATTTCACGCTTTCTAAACCCGTTGTTTCCAAAAGTTTTAGTTTCATCAATTTTTTTAATTTTTCCTGATACTTCCATCTTTTCGTAAATTCTAATAATTAATATTGTTAATTCAAAAGTGCTTTTTAGCTACTTTCTAAATTATTTCTATTTAAAAATTCCTGCGCAAATTTATGTTTTTCCTCTGTATTTTGTGTAATAATTTAGGATTGTTGTTTAATAAACTTATCAACATCACTTTTTTTTGTAAAGATTTTATTGTTTCCGGGTAATCCCAATTTATTTCCGGTGAGTATTTTGTTGTACTTCAGGTTTTTGGTGAATTATCAATTCCAAATCTAAAGGCTTTTGGTGTTTTTCGGGATTATTATTAACAATTTGACTTACTTTTCAACAAAATTAAATAATATTAGCAATAAATATAATAACTAGCTTATTTTTAAGTTATATCTCAAAATAAATCTTATAAAATTTCAATGAACTTCCCTGATTCTAGAATTATTTTAAGGTGGGCGCTATTTTTAGCCTCTTTTTTAATTGTCGCATTAATTTTGTGGAATACAAATCAATTCTTCCAGAAATTTAAGAATGAAGAACGCTTAAAGATGGAAGTTATGGCTGTTGCCTACGAAAATTTTAATAATCCTGATCTGGATATTGACGTTTCACTTGAGGAAAAGATTATAGACAGTAACAGTAGTATTCCTATGATCATCGTAGATGAAAATGGTGATATCGTTCGTTGGGGAAATTTGGATGTTGTAAACAACAAAAAGTTCACTTCCTTGTCGAAGGATGACAGATTATTTTTATTCCGTCAACTGAAAAAGATGGAAGAAGAAAATGAACCATTACTTGTTAATTATAAGGTTGATAATATTAATGTTAGCGAAAAGATTTATTATCGTGACTCAGATCTGTTGAATAGGTTACAATTCTATCCTTTGGGGTTGTTGTTGATTTTAGTATTATTTGGAACCATAATTTATTTAGTTTTCCAGCAAAATAAAATTGCAGAACAGAATAAACTTTGGGCAGGGATGGCTAAGGAGACTGCACATCAAATAGGTACACCATTATCCTCTATGTTGGGTTGGATAGAATTACTGAGATTGGAAAGCACTAATGAAGATATTGTTACTGAAATTGAAAAAGATGTTTCAAGGCTTAATATTATTGCCAATCGTTTTTCAAAGATCGGATCTGTACCTAAATTGATAAAACACGACATAGTTGAAGAAACTCAAAATGCCTTTGATTATATTAAATCCAGAAGTTTCAAGCAGATCGACTTTGAATTTATCACTAAAGAAGATAGTCAGATATTTGTAAATTTAAATCTGCAACTGTATAGTTGGGTAATCGAGAATTTGGTTAAAAATGCAATCGATGCTATGCAAGGTAAGGGTAAATTGTCTATAACAGTTTCTCAGGAAAACTCACATGCCAAAGTTGTCGTATCAGATTCGGGTAAAGGTATCCCGAAAAGATTGTATAAAAAAATATTCGATCCGGGTTATACCACTAAAAAAAGAGGTTGGGGACTTGGTTTATCTCTTACCAAACGAATAATTGAAGACTATCATAAAGGGAGAATTTATGTGAGTAAGTCGGAGATAGGAAAAGGAACCAGTTTTTCTATTGAATTAGATTTAATAAAGGATAAAGTTTAAAGTTAAAAGTTCAAATTGATTTGGAAATTTGAAAATGAACCAATTTGAAGATTTGAAAATGGATCGATTTTTAAGTGAAAGTAAGAAGTGAGAAGTCAGTGTCAGGCGATGGAGATATAGAATGCTTCAGACAGGACTGATAAAGTGGTTTTCTTTGCGTATCCTTTGCGTAAATCTTTGTGTGACATTTAATAAATACTAACAAAAAGTGTAAACAAAAATCAGGACGAGTCAGAGAAGAAATTTGTTGTTAAGTGGAATCGTTGAAACGTTTAACTGAAAATTCCAAATAAACAATTGCATAAAAGGATAAAGTTAAAAGTCTAAAGTTTTAAAAGGTAATTACCTCTTCTTATACATAATTACA
>JBDLIB010000086.1:0-13428 GCA_039715085.1 Bacteroidota bacterium
TTTACATTCATCTGTGCATTATAGTGGATATTTTTATTTTCAAGAAACCTGTTGGCTTGAATTTCTCTGGCTTTTGTAACTCTTTCTCTAATAGTCCTACTTGGCTCTCCACGTCTATCTTCAGTTAGTTTCTCAAATGGTACGGGTTGCACTTCAATATGAATATCAATTCTATCTAATAACGGGCCGGATATTTTACTTAAATAGCGTTGTACTTCCTGTGGGGTAGAAGTAACCGGACTATCATAATCGATAAAATATCCACTCGGACTGGGATTCATGCTGGCAACCAACATAAAACTACTGGGGTATGTTACGGTAAATTTTGCTCTTGATATGGTAACTTCTCTATCTTCCAATGGTTGACGCATTACTTCGAGAACAGACCTTTTAAACTCGGGTAATTCATCCAAAAAAAGTACGCCGTTGTGGGATAATGATATTTCACCCGGTTGCGGATAAGTACCTCCGCCAACCAAAGCAACATCACTGATAGTATGGTGCGGAGATCTATATGGGCGTTGTCCCATCAGGCCTGTATTATCTTTTATTTTACCAACTACCGAATGTATTTTTGTGGTTTCTAAGGCTTCCTGCAAGGTCATTGGAGGTAAAATTGTAGGTAATCTTTTTGCCAACATGGTCTTACCTGATCCGGGTGGACCTATTAAAATAATATTATGGCCACCGGCTGCTGCAATTTCCATACATCGTTTGATGGTTTCCTGTCCTTTTACATCGGCAAAATCAAATTCAGGGTGATCTAAATTCTCGTAAAACTCTTTTCTTGTATCGATCTTTAATGGTTTTATGCTTGATTTACCTTCAAAAAAATCAATAACATCTTTAATATTTTCTACACCAAATACATCTAATTCATTCACTATTGCAGCTTCTTTTTCATTTTGTTTTGGAAGGAAAAAACCTTTAAAACCTTCTTCTCTTGCCTTTATCGCGATAGGTAAAGCCCCTCTGATAGGTTGTAAACTTCCATCCAGAGAAAGTTCCCCCATAATAATATAATCATGTAGATTATTTGTCAGTATCTGTCCCGAAGCAGCCAGAATACCCATAGCCAAAGTCAGGTCATAAGCAGAGCCTTCTTTGCGCAGATCTGCCGGAGCCATGTTAATTGTGATCTTTTTTCCGGGGAGCTCATAGCCTTTATTCTTTAAAGCAGCCGAAATCCTGTAACTACTTTCTTTTATTGCATTATCAGGCAAGCCTACCAAATGATAAGCATAGCCCTTATCTATATTAACTTCTACGGTAATAGTAGTTGCTTCAACACCGAATACCGCACTTCCGAAAACTTTTATCAGCATGAGTTATACATTGTGTTCTATAACTTAATGTTTAATAAATAGTAAAGGTTAACATGGTTTTGAAATTATTTGTTTTACGCACCTCGAATCAACGATCTAACTGTTTCGAACTTGATTTGGTATTATTTAATCGAAAAGAATTCCTCGAGGCTCTGCCTCGGGGTTTTCGCTTAAATCTCTCCTTGAGGAGAGGTAAAAACTGTAAAAACAGTTTTGGGTGAGGTGCAAATAAATAAATTTCGATTTTTACACCTTTAGGTCAAAACATGTACTCAACTTGATTGGGTATGAAATGAGCAAAATACCTCTATGGCTCTGCCTCGAGGATAGTTCATTTCAAGAAATTTTTTATTATTGGTAAGTTGTTTTATTGAATACAATGTTCAAAGATTGCAATTTTAGAAATAAAAAAACACTCAGACTACTAAAATTATTTTCATCTAAGTGTTATAAATTTGTTGCAGAAGTCAAATACAGTTATAATGAATCCCCCCAAATGCATTATATAACTTTTGATACTTATCTGAACTTTACAAATATTTAAAAAATAATATCAAAAAAGTAACGATAGAAAACATTTAAGTAACGCTTATCACAATAAAATGTTAAAAAAGTACAATATATCAGTAAAGATTTCTTATTGACTTCTGTTTTGGTTTGGTTGTAATTTATATAATTATTGTAATTTTACTTCAAAACAAAAATATATGAAATTGGATATTCTTGCAATTGGAGCGCATCCCGATGATGTAGAGTTGAGCTGTGGAGCAACTATTGCCAAAGAGATTTCTTTAGGTAAAGAGGTTGGAATCCTTGATCTTACACGAGGAGAACTAGGTACCCGTGGTACAGCAGAAATTCGTGATAAAGAAGCTGCTGATGCTGCGAAAATTATGGGAGTTTCCATTCGCGAGAATCTGGCTTTCGCTGATGGATTTTTTGTTAATGATAAATTTCATCAATTAGAAGTTGTTAAGGTGTTGAGAAAATTTAAGCCTGATATTGTTTTATGTAATGCAATTGACGATCGGCATTTAGACCATTCAAAAGCAGGTAAATTGGTAAGTGATGCATGTTTTTTATCGGGTTTACGCAAAATTATAACCGAGCATAAAGGAGAAAAGCAGGAATCCTGGAGGCCAAAATTTGTATACCATTATATCCAGTGGAAGAATGTTGAACCTGATTTTGTGGTAGATGTTGCTGACTTTATTTATGCAAAATTAGAAGCTGTAAAAGCATATAAATCACAGCTTTACGATCCAGAAAGTAATGAGCCAATATCTCCAATTGCATCAAAGAATTTTTTGGATAGTATCACATACCGTGCAAGAGACCTGGGAAGGCTTATAGGAAAAGAATATGCAGAAGGTTTTACTGTGGAAAGATATGCAGCTGTAGAAAAATTAGATGATTTAATTTAGTGAAACTCATTTTTGAGGAGTTGTAAAACGAACTCAAAAATGTAAGTTGAACTAATCCCGCTGTATAGCGGGATCTGAATCAATTCCAACAATGAAACTCATTTTTAAGGAGCTGTAAAAGAAATCAAAACTGAAAGATGAACCCGTCTTGCCGGCGTGGCAGGATAATCCCACTGAAAAGTGAGATCTCGGTTAGTATATATAACTTTTAGGTTGATTCAAATATTAAGTTTAGAGTTTTTAACTGGAATTTATTACTATTTATTTAAAAAAATATTTGCAGAAAATAAGAAAATAACTAAATTTGCACTCGCTTACGGAAACCTATAGGCAAATATATAAAACGGTGGTTGTAGCTCAGCTGGTTAGAGCGCCGGATTGTGGTTCCGGAGGTCGCCGGTTCGAACCCGGTCTTCCACCCGAAATTAAAGCTTCTCATTTGAGAGGCTTTTTTTTATGCTTGTTTTTGAATTTCTTTAGCTTTTATGTTTGAGATGAGTTATTTATAAAAAAAGGCAGGCAATCCCCTCGTTTTTTATGAATGGAATTTTGTTGAATATTTCTACTGTAATTTTGATCAATTTTTATATCTTTAAAAAATTAATTACTTAAAACTATAAAATTATACAAAATGGCAAAATTTGAAATCTACAATGACAATAGTGGAGAATTTAGGTTTAGACTAAAAGCGAGTAACGGACAAAATATCTTATCCAGTGAAGGATATAAAGCTAAAAACAGCTGTCTGAATGGTATTGAATCTGTAAGGAAAAACTCACAAGATGATAGTAAGTTTGAACGTTTGGAGGCCAAGAATGGTAAGCAATATTTTAATTTAAAAGCTTCAAACGGACAAGTAATTGGTGCAAGCCAGATGTACGCTTCAGAGAGTGCTATGGAGAATGGAATTGCTTCAGTTATGAAGAATGCACCGGATGCCGAAATTGTTGAGTAAATCTTTAAACTCAAATTTTTATCTAACCTCCATTTGTTATGGAGGTTTTTTTATCAAAAAAAATTCCTTGAGGCTCAGCCTCGGGAATAGTTAGTTTCAATAATTTTTATATTACCAAAATTTAAATTTGAAAAATTTTTCGCGAGTGGGTTTATACTAAAAATTTTGTAAAAATGGTTATCTTAGCTTGAACTATTGAAAATTACAGCTTTATACCATTTACATATTATGATAAAGAAATTAATAAAGAACTATCCGCATCTTAGTCATTCAATTATTCCTACACACATACATAAGCTGGAAAACATATCTAAAAAATATGGAGTTAATGTATATTGTATGCGAGATGATCTGACAGGCTTTGCTTTTGGTGGAAATAAAACACGAAAACTGGATTATTTAATTGCAGATGCTAAAGCTAAAAAAGCAGATACATTATTGGCAGTGGGATCAAATCAATCAAATTTTTGCAGGATAACAGCTGCTTATGGTGCTGCAGTCGGATTAGATGTGCAATTATTGTTAAGTGGGGAAAAAGAGTCTGAACCTACAGCAAACCTTTATCTAGACCACCTTTTCAATGCAACAGTGAAGCATATAGATGTGTATGAAAATGCCGAAGTAGAGAAAGAATCACTGGAATTAGAAACCGAATTAGTAAAACAAGGTAAAAAGGTTTACAGGATGCCTTTGGGTGGTTCTACTCCTTTGGGAACACTGGGGTATTTAAATGCTTTTGATGAGATCTTAACTTATAGCGAAAAAAATAGTATAAATTTTGATTCAGTATTTCATGCCTCAGGTTCGGGTGGTACACAGGCAGGATTGGTTTTGGGAAAGATGGTAACCGGCTGGCAGAGTGATATTATTGGGATAAGTGTTGGTCGTTCTGCCTCGGAATTGCATTCGGTTGTTGAAAATTTATCTGTTGAAACGGCAAAAATGCTTAGTATTTCACCTGCTGAAACCAATTTTATTGTTGATGATAATTACATTGGGGAAAAATATGGAGCTTTTACAGATCCGGGAGATAAAGCAATAAAGGAATTTGCAACTAACGAAGGTATTCTACTCGATAATGTTTATACAGGTAAAGCTGCTGCAGGGATGCTTGATTATATAGAAAAAGGAAAAGTAGATAAATCAGCAAATGTATTGTTTATTCATACAGGTGGAAATATTGAGCTGTTTGAATAGTTTTTTTATACGTTTCGTGACATTAAAGTCTTTTTGAATCTTTTTTTTCTCTTTTCTACAAGGTCTTCTGAATATACGCTGGTCATTAAATTTTGAAACTCATTTTCTAACTCTTCAACCGTAAAGTTTTTAGGAATGAATGTAACATCAAACAAGGTGCACTTATCCCAATAGTCCGGTAATAATCTTCCTTCGTTTTTTAATTGATAATATAGATCAGTGCCGGGGAAAGGTGTCAGAATTGTAATTTGTACATCTGAAAGGTTACTTTCTTTAATAAATTTTTCTGTTTCTCTGAATGTTTCTAATGTATCAGAATCAAATCCCAAAACGAAACAACCGTTTACAGTAATACCATAGGATTGAATTTTATCAATAGCCTTTGAATAATTATTAAAATGTTGGTATTTCCAGCCCTTATCAAGGCTCTTCAGGCTGTCTTTGTTTACAGTTTCAAACCCAATAAGAACCTGCATACAATTTGATTTAGCCAATAGTTCTAACAATTCATCATCATATGCAATGGAAATATCAGTTTCCGTAAACCATCTCATTTTATACTTGGCAAATAGCCTGAGTAAATCTTTAGACCATATTTTATCGACAAAAGTATTGTCATCGGCTAATTCGATGAAGGGTTCATCCCATATTTCAAAGATCTTGTCCAGGTCTTTTTTAATTAGATCAATAGGCTTCTTTTTGTATGTACTGATGGTTCTTGATGCAGCACAAAAGTTGCAATGATGAGGACATCCTCTGGTAGTCTGAATTGTTAACCGGTTGTATTTATCAATGTCTAGCAACTCGTATTTGGGAATCTTTGAATCCTCGATTTGAAAAACGTATTTCGGTTCAGACAGTGAACTATACAGTTGTTTCAAAGAGTTATTCTCATAATCATTCAGTAAGGCTTCCCATGTAATTTCACCTTCTCCATGTACTATAATATCTGTATAATCCTTTGCTTCATCAGGAAGCGCAGAAACATGTAATCCGCCAATAACGACTGTTATTCCATTTTCTCTGAACCTTTCAGATAATTTGTACGTTTCATAAATTCTTGCAGTCAAAGCAGAGAAAGCAATGATATTGGGTTTTTCGTTCAATATTCCGGTAATATCATCTTCAGAATAACTATCCAACTCTTTATAAATAACTTCCCAATTCTCAGGGGTGTGAGCTGCAAGTGTTAATAATCCCAGACTGGGTAAGCTGGCGATTACCTTGCTTCTGTCAACAAAACCTGGTAATGTTAATCCGGTGTTAAATAGCTTTTCGTTGTATACTCTTACACCACTCATTGCTATCAGTACGACTTTGTATTCTTTCTTCATTTTATTATTATTTAAAGTGAGGAAATTTTACACTATCAAAGTTAATGATTTTAACCCAAATTATTGTCAGTTTGATCAAATAATCCATGCAAAATAATGATAATCAGTTATTTATAATTATTCTAAATTGTATTAAAGTGACTGAAAAAAGTTGCAATATGCTTATCTTTATATATACAAAGTATGGTTAATAATTTAAATTTAAATGATATGAACGAATCAAAATTAAAATATTACAAAGGTTTGTTTCTGCTTGCAGCAGTTTATGATCTTGTATTAGGTGTTGTATTTATGTTCTTTCCTAAGACGGCATTTGATCTGGTAGGAGTACCTGAAAAATTACCTGAGTTTACCGGGTATATTTCGTTGATAGGTGCCTTTTTGTTTGTTATTGGGGTGGCTTATTATTTGATTTTCCGGGGAGACCTGTATAAAAACCGTGATCTGATTCTGGTTGGGGTATTGTACAAACTGGCTTATTTTTCAATAACCTTTTATTATTTTGCAATTGGTGATATACCCCACATCATTTTCTTTGGCCTTTTTGGAGTAGTTGATCTGATTATGTTTATCCTGATGGCAGAATGTTATATATCGCTTGGAAAGAAAGCACGTGATTAAATACTATTTATTATAACTTAAATTACTATCATGGTTGAAATTAACTTATATGCAGCATGGATTGGTATGCTGCTGGGCGGTATTATGGGTGCGATTCAGGGGCTCTTCTTTCACAAGGAAGAATGGTTAGGGGGCTATGGATCCTGGAAAAGAAGGATGACGCGCCTTGGACACATATCTTTCTTTGGTATTGCCTTTATAAATATCGCTTTTGCTGTGACTGTTTATGTATTAGGCATCGAACAGGAAGTTTATATTCCCTCGGTTTTGTTTATTATCGGTGCTGTAGGAATGCCATTGATATGCTATTTGTCAGCATTTAAAAAAGTAATCAGGAATCTTTTCTTTATTCCTGCCCTCTCTATTATTGGAGGTATAGTATGTATGCTCTGGATAATGAATAACTATTAAGTATTTTACAAATTTCCTATAAAGGGCCTATAATAAAGAAAAAAGCGCTGAGATCTAATCACAGCGCCTTTCAAAACTAAATTAAACTATTTATTTACATCTTATATTCTGCAGGAACTTCTCCTGTTAAAGTACTAAGGAAAGCTACGATGCTTTCTACTTCGGCATCGGTTAATTCTTTATTTAATTGTGCTTTTGCCATAATTTTAACTGCTTCGTTAAGATCTTTTACACTTCCATCGTGGAAATAGGGGTATGTTTTTTCGATATTACGCAGTGACGGGGTCTTAAAAATAAATTTATCACCTTCTTGTTTGCTTACTTCAAACCTTCCGTTATCAATTTTTTCGCTTTTTGTCATTTCCCAGTAATCGCCATAAAGTCCGAACTTTTGATACATATTCCCACCTAATACATTTCCTATATGGCAGGTAGTACAACCTTTATCGATAAAAAGTTGTAAGCCTTCTTTTTCTTTTTCATTCAAGGCAGTATCGTCACCACCTAAATAGTCATCGAACTTTGAAGGTGTGATCAATTTACGTTCAAAAGCTCCAATCGCATTCTTCATGTTTTCATAAGTGATCGGTTTTTCTTCATTTGGAAAAGCCTTGGCAAATAGATCGGGATATTTATCACTTTCGATCAACCTTTTTACAACAGTTCCTTCATCAGGCATTCCCATTTCTACAGGGTTTAATACAGGCCCACCCGCTTGTGCTTCAACATCGGGTTCTCTGCCATCCCAGAATTGGGAAATATGTAAAGCTGCGTTTAGTGTAGTAGGGGAGTTTCTTCCGCCCAAAGTGCCATCTTTATCACCGGGAGAAAAGGAAAGGTTATCTACTCCGTAGGTATTTAAATTATGACAAGTATTACAGCTTTGAGTTTGGTCTTTAGATAAGATCTTATCAAAATACAGAGATTTTCCCAAAGCAACTTTTTCAGCAGTAATAGGATTTTTATCACTTTTGGCTTCCGAAGGTAATTCACCAAATAAATTCTTTGATTTGGTTTGTAATTCAGTCAGAGCAGGAGCTTTTTCAACTTCTGCTTGTTTTTCTTCTTTTTTCTTTTGATCACATGAAGTAAAAATACCCAATGCAAGTAAGAATATAAATATTTTTTTCATTACAAATAAATTTAGGTTATATCACAAAGTTATTCAATTTATGAAAAACATTATTGATTGGTTATAAAATTTTTTGATGATTCAATTGATAAAAATGATATTCTAAAAGAAAAAAATCAGGTTGAGAGAAAAACATTATGATAAAATGATGTTAATTTCATTTTAAATTTTATGTTTTTTTTAAGATTAAAATGAATATTTTTGAACCTTATAAATAATAATTAATATGATGAAGAATAGTTTAATTACGGTATTAGCACTCTTATTTTTTTCTTCCGGTATTGCGCAAAGCAATAAATCGGAACAGATTACTTTAGAAAAACAGATATTGAAACGGGCAAAATTGTTTAGTGATCTTAATGTAGCAAAAACAAGTATGTACAAGATCATTGAGTTGGAGGGAGAAAATAGTACTTATAAAGATAGTCTGGCCTATGTGTATTTTTCCGAAAGAAATTACGCACCTTGCTTTATGGTTACGAATGAAGTATTAAAAAGAGAACCGAAAAATAAAGAAATGCTTGAAATGCAGGCGGTTTCTTTAGAATCTTTGGGAGCTTACGGAAAAGCAGTAGAATCATATGAAAAATTATATGATCTGACGAATCTAAATTATTACGGTTATTCTGTAGCGAAATTAAAGTATAATACAAAGCAATTTGAAGAAGCTTATACCCTAATCCAACAAGTTGAAAAATTGAATGATTCAGGGAAATATCACGTAACTTATGCAGTAAATCAAAACTATAATCAACAAGTTGAATTATTGGCAGCTATTCAATACTTAAAAGGAGTGATCTCCGAAGAATTGAATAAAAATGATATTGCCAAAGCTGCATATAAGAAAGCTTTAACAATTCAGACTGACTTTGCTCTGGCAAAGGATAATTTGAATAGGTTGGAGGAAGAGAAGTAAGAAGTAAGGGGTGATTTGAAGATTTGAAAATGAGTTGATTAGATAACTCAATACTAAACACTCACTACTAAAAACTCTAAGGGGATGTTATATTACAAGATCTTCTCTTTAAGGTATTTAGCAGTAAAAGATCGTTTGTTTTTTATCAATTCTTCGGGAGTTCCTTCTGCGATCAATTCACCTCCTTTATTTCCGCCTTCTAATCCGAGGTCTATAATATAATCGGCACATTTTATCAGGTCTAAATTGTGTTCGATAACGATTATGCTATGTCCTTTTTCTATCAATGCCTCAAAGGATTTTAATAATTTATTGATATCATGAAAGTGTAATCCGGTAGTTGGTTCATCAAAAATAAATAAGGTTCTTTCACTTTTCCTCCCTTTTACTAAAAAGGAAGCAAGTTTGATTCTTTGTGCTTCTCCACCGGATAGGGTAGAAGAGGCTTGCCCGAGATTAACATATCCCAAACCAACATCCTGTAATGGTTGTAGCTTGTTGGTGATCTTGAATTGGTTGTTTTCTTCAAAGAAAGTAATAGCTTCATCAACCGTAGTTTCTAAAATATCATTAATAGATTTACCTTCAAATTTCACTTCTAAGATCTCTTTTTTAAAACGTTTTCCTTTACAACTTTCGCACTGTAAATGTACATCTGCCATAAATTGCATTTCGATGGTCACTTCTCCTTCTCCCTTGCATGTTTCACATCTTCCACCATCTACGTTGAATGAAAAATGTTTGGCTTTAAAACCTCGAATTTTCGATAATTTTTGATCGGTAAATAATTTTCTGATGTCGTCATAGGCTTTGATATAGGTTACCGGGTTGGAACGGCTTGACCTGCCAATTGGATTCTGATTTACAAATTCAATCTGTTTAATCGAATCAAATTTCCCTTTGATATCGGTAAATTCTCCGGCTTTTTCTCCGTAATTAAAAAGCTTTTTTTGAATTGCCGGATATAATATGTCTTTGATAAGTGTACTCTTACCGCTACCTGAAACTCCGGTGACAACCGTTAAAGTATTTAGCGGAAATTTAGCATCAATATTTTTTAGGTTATGTTCACGGGCACCTATAATTTCAATATAATTTTTGGAAGTTCTTCTCTTTTGGGGAATCTCAATTCGCAATTGATCATTCAGGTATCTGGCTGTAAGTGAATCCGATTTTAGGATAGCTTTATAATCACCTTCAGCAACCAGTTCCCCTCCAAAAGTTCCTGCCTCGGGGCCAATATCAATAATATGATCGGCGGCTTTGATAATGTCTTCATCGTGTTCTACAACAATAACGGTATTGCCCAGATCTCTTAGATTTTTTAATACCTTTATTAATCTTTCCGTATCACGGGAATGTAAACCGATACTTGGCTCATCCAGAATATACATAGACCCTACAAGGCTGCTTCCTAGTGAAGTAGCAAGGTTGATGCGTTGGCTTTCTCCACCTGAAAGTGAATTAGAATTTCGGTTAAGAGTTAGGTATTCTAATCCAACATTACATAAAAATTGTAATCGATTGGAGATCTCTGTTAGCAATCTATTTGAAATGATCTGGTCATGTTCATCCAATTTTAATTGTTTGAAGAAATTTAATACTTCATTTATAGGCAAGTTCACCAGATCGGTAATGTTTGTGTCGCTTATCTTTACATAATTACTTTCTTTACGCAACCTGTTTCCATGACAGGTGGGGCATTTTGTTTTTCCTCGATAGCGGGAAAGCATCACACGATATTGAATTTTATAGCTTTTTTCCTCAATACGTTTAAAGAACTTATTCAAACCTCTAAAGTATTTGTTTCCGGCCCATAATAATTCTCTTTGTTCCTCAGTCAATTCATAAAAAGGTTTGTGGATTGGAAAATCAAATTTATAGGCATTTAATACCAACTCATCCTTATACTTTTTAAAAGAATCGCTTTTCCACGGAACAATAGCATCATCATAGATAGAAAGAGAGGTATTTGGAACAACGAGGTCTTCGTCAATACCGATCACATTTCCATAGCCTTCACATTTTGGACAAGCGCCATAAGGGTTGTTAAAACTAAATAAATGGGTATTTGGATTTAAAAAAGAAATACCGTCCAATTCGAATTTATTACTGAATTCTCTAATTGAATTCTCTTTAATATTTTCGATAACACATGTTCCTTTACCTTCAAAAAATGCTGTTTGCACTGAATCTGCCAGCCGGTTGTAGAAATCTTCTTCGTCTTTTACAACAATTCGATCCACAACTAAAAATAGTTCATTTTTAGTTTTCAGGTCAAAATCCTCAATTCGAATAACTCTATTATCTACTTTTATCCTGGCAAAGCCTTGTTGGATTAAAATATCTATTTTTTTACTTAATTCTCTTCCTTCCTCTATAATTATGGGTGACAGAAGTAGTAATTTTTCTCTTTCTTTATAAGATTTTACATAGTTAACCACATCGGTAACTGTATCTTTTTGTACCAGATCGCCTGAAACAGGAGAGTAGGTTTTACCAATTCTTGCGTACAATATCTTTAAATAGTCATAAATTTCGGTAGAAGTACCAACGGTGGATCTCGGATTGGTGCTGTTTACTTTTTGTTCGATGGCAATTGCGGGAGAGATTCCTTTGATATAGGTTACTTTTGGTTTGTTTAATTTCCCTAAAAACTGACGAGCATAAGCAGATAAACTTTCTACATATCTGCGCTGTCCTTCGGCATAGAGAGTGTCAAAAGCAAGGCTTGATTTACCCGATCCGGACAGTCCGGTGACCACAACAAGCTTATTTCTTGGAATTTTTACATCAATTTTTTTCAGATTGTGGACAGCGGCACCCTTGATGATGATGTTTTCTTTAAAATCGTTATTTTGCAAGGCTTTAGAGAGTGTTAAATTTTTATACTTTACAAATATACTAAGTTAATTTTGTTAATAAAAAGTATAAAAATGTTAAAAAAAATAAAATAAATTGCAAAAAAATTTGTTTATATAGAAAATATGTTTTTATATTTGTTCCGAGACTAATGAAATTATGAACTAGTCTCCCCTGTCAATATTAACTTAAAAATTTGTGCTTATAGTATAGTTCTACTTTTCATAACAATAACTAACAAATGAAGTTTATTTTTTAAGCTTCAAACAAAAAAAGGGGAATTATGCATACACAAAAATTAGACGACAGTGTTCTGGTCAGGAATTACATTGACGGGAACGAAAGAGCATTAGAAATTCTAATCCTACGTCACAAACAAAGAATTTTCAGTTTTATTTACTCAAAAGTACAAGACAGAGATGTTACAGAAGATATCTTTCAGGATACTTTTATCAAGATTATCAACACTTTGAAAATGGGTAAATACAATGAAGAAGGTAAATTCTTACCTTGGACAATGAGAATCGCTCACAATTTAGTAATCGATTTCTTTAGAAAAGGAAATAGAATGCCAACGTTTAAGAACACTGATGAATTTGATATTTTTTCTGTGCTTGGAGACCCAAGTTTAAATGCAGAAAAAAATCTTATCCAAGATCAAATCCATTCAGATGTAAGAAAACTGGTAGAGCAATTACCGGAAGATCAAAAAGAAGTTTTAAAAATGCGTATCTTTAGAGATATGAGTTTTAAAGAAATTTCAGAGCAAACAAGTGTTAGTATCAATACTGCCTTAGGAAGAATGCGTTATGCATTAATTAACCTGAGAAAGATGATAGATAAAAATAATATTATCTTAACAAACTACTAAAAAATATTTTTTTTTGATGTTTGTACAATATAACGAAGTTTTGCTCGTTAATATGTTTAAACCCTGTAAATTATATTAAAATATGGCAAAACTTTACACTAAAAAGATTTTTAAGGAAAACTTAGAACCAAAGAAAGAGACAATCTCTTTTCTACTTAACTACTCTAAATCTGTTAAAGTAGTTAAATCAAAAAAAGACAGCTTAATGTTTCATTTGAATTAATCGATAAAAAAGCTCTCAAAGCAATTTGGGAGCTTTTTTTATTGCAAAAGATTCCTTCTTTAATCGAAAAGAATTCCTCGAGGCTCTGCCTCGGGGTTTCCGCTTAAACCTCTCCTTGAGGAGAGGTCAAAACTGTAAAAACAGTTTTGGGTGAGGT
>JBDLIB010000087.1:0-13225 GCA_039715085.1 Bacteroidota bacterium
ATTAATGTAAATACCCTAAGAGAAATCTGTATATCTGCCTGTATACCAAAAATCCTTCGGTTACATACAAAGATAGTACTACTTATAATAACTAATGATCTGTATCTTAAGTGTATCGGCAAAGAACAAAACCTTCCACAAGTAACTCTTAGGATATCTCATTGCGTACTTAGCGAAAACTTAGTGAATATGGCGGTTAAATAAATAAGAAATGATTTTAAAAAAATTTAAATATTGAATCTTTAATCATTTACTCCGTTTCTATACTTTTATAAGCAGAAAGAATCTTCTTAACCAGTTTATGCCTGATCACATCTTTTTCTCCAAGCTGTACTATCGAAATCCCCTTTACATTTTTCAATGTCAAAAGGCCTTCCTTTAATCCGGACACCTGCTTACTCGGCAAGTCAATCTGTGAGGGGTCACCGGTAACTATGAACTTTGCATTTTGTCCCATACGGGTTAAGAACATCTTCATTTGGTTATGCGTTGTGTTTTGAGCTTCATCCAGAATTACAAATGCACTATCCAAGGTACGGCCACGCATAAAGGCCAAAGGAGCTATCTGGATGACCCCTTTTTCTATATAAGATTGTAATTTCTCATACGGAATCATATCTTGTAAGGCATCGTATAAAGGCTGCATATAAGGATCTAATTTTTCTTTAAGATCTCCCGGTAAAAAACCTAAATTCTCACCGGATTCGACTGCAGGACGTGTCAGAATAATTTTTCTTACCTCTCTGTTTTTCAGTGCTCTAACCGCCAAAGCTACCGCTGTATAGGTTTTACCGGTACCGGCAGGGCCAACTGCAAAGATCATATCATTTTGATCGATCTCATCAACCATTTTTTGCTGATTAATACTCCTCGCTTTTATCAATCTGCCATTAACTCCATGGACTAAAACCATATTTGCCCCTGTTGTTTCTTTAACTTTAGATTCAGAAAATACTATTTGTTCAATAACATTTTCATCAACTATATTAAAACGATGAAAATGACTGATCAACATTTCAAATCTTTTTTCAAATTCATCCAGTAGAGCAGCCTCTCCAAAGATCTTTATCTTATTGCCACGTGCAACAATTTTTATTTTTGGAAAGTACTTTTTTAATAATTCTATATTGCTGTTATGCGTACCAAAAATGTCTTTTGGATCTATTTCTTCAAGTTCTATTAAGCGCTCGTTCAAAGTATCAAAATTTGTATAAAAATGATTGTGAAAATAGTTTGGATAAACTTTTTTAAATTAATTAGATTTGTAATACAAAAATAGTACTTTTACGGCAACAATAAGCATTTAGTAATTACTAATTTTTTGTACTAACTCTACGATTAATTTTATGCCTTTAATAACCCTCACTACCGATTTTGGATTGAAAGACCATTTTGTAGGAGCTGTAAAAGGCGCCATTTATAATGAATTGGAGGATGCAAAAATAGTTGATATTTCACATCAAATTACACCTTTTAGTATTACAGAGGCTGCTTATATTATTAAAAATACTTATAAGAATTTCCCAAACAACACCATCCATATCATAGGTGTGGACTCTGAAATAAGTATTGAAAATAAACCCATTGCCCTTAAGTTAGAAAATCAGTTTTTTATCTGCAGCAATAATGGTTTGATCTCAATGATCACTTCGGAAGTAAAACCCGAAAAAATTGTAGAAATTACTATTCAAAATTCATACAAAAGTAAATATACAACCCTCGATCTTTTTGTAAAAGTTGCCTGCCATATAGCCAGGGGAGGCTCTTTAGATATCATTGGAAAACCAATTGATTCTATTAAAGAATTATTTGAAATTCAACCAATGATCAATAAGGAAAAAAATCAAATAATTGGTAGCGTAATTTATATTGATAACTTTGGAAACGTGGTGAGTAATATTTCTAAAAAGATATTTAATGATATCGGAAAAGGCCGTGATTTTGAAATTACTGCAAGAGGTTATAAATTTTCAAAAGTTCAAAATAAATATAACGAAATTGTAGATTTTACGGTTCCTGTTGAAAAAAGACATGATGACGGAAAACGCCTTGCTATCTTTAACTCGGGTGATCTTTTAGAAGTTGCCATGTACAGGAGTAATTTAAAAACAGTTGGCAGTGCTTCCAGCCTCTTAGGCCTTAATTATAGAGATAATATTACTGTGAGATTCTTATGATGAAGAGAAGGGAGTGATGCGGTGAATGGGTGAATGAGTGAAAATGTGTAAATAACTAAAATGAAACCTTTCCGTCTCGCAGAGCGGGAAGAGTTGAGGAAAATGGATGGAAGACCTAACTCAGAAGACGGGAGTGATAGAACGACGGAACAATAGTAAAAAACTTTTAACTTTACAACTTTTAACTTGCCAATGTTTATAAGAATAGTAAAAATGAGTTTTAAACCTTCAAAGATTGAAGCCTTTTTAGAAAATTTTCACCTAAACAAAGAGAAGATAAGAAATTTTGAAGGGTGCAGTTTTTTAGAATTGTATCGTGATAAAACTCAAGACAATATATTTTTCACTTACAGTTATTGGAATAGTGAAAAGGAATTAAATAATTATAGAAACTCCGGATTATTTAAAGAAGTTTGGGGTGATACAAAAGTAATGTTCAACGATAAACCTCAAGCCTGGAGTGTAGATAAACTCGTAAGCCTGGGATAATATGTTTGTGGTTTCGAGTTCCGGGTTAAACAACCCCTGAACAATAAACACGAAACCCGTAACAACAAACCCAAAACAACAAAATGTTAGCAATCTTAAAAAAGGAATTAAATTCATTTTTTGCTTCACCAACCGGATATTTGGTGATAGCTGTTTTTTTAGTGATCAACGGATTATTTTTATGGGTATTTAAAGGAGATTTCAATATCTTAAATGCCGGTTTCGCCGATTTGAACTCTTTCTTTTTCTTAGCTCCGTGGTTCTTTATATTCCTAATTCCGGCAATCACCATGAAAAGTTTTAGTGATGAAATCCAATCAGGTACTATTGAAATTCTAAAAACCAAACCACTGACCGACTGGCAAATTATCCTGGGAAAATATTTTGGAGTTTTATTATTGATCATTCTGGCTCTTATCCCAACACTTACCTATGTCTATACCGTGATAAAATTAGGTAATCCTGTTGGAAATATTGATATTGGAAGTACACTCGGATCCTATTTCGGATTGCTCTTTCTAGCAGGAGCATTTAGTGCCATTGGTTTATTTACCAGCACTTTGTCAAACAATCAGATAATTTCTTTTATTCTGGGAGTTATTATCTCGTTCTTTATGTTTTACGGATTTAACGCTTTAGCTGATCTGAACCTTTCCGACAGTTTCAATATAAATTCAATTGGTATACAGGAACATTACAACAGTATCAGTCGTGGAGTTGTTGACACCAGAAATATCTTGTACTTCGTTAGTGTAATTTTTTTCTTTTTGTTTTTAACCAAAATCAGTTTAGATAAAAAATAGATCAGAAAAATGAGTAAGAACAATTCCTATATAAAGATCATCATCGTTTTATTTAGCTTAATTGCAATTAATTTTATTGGCCGGAAAGTCTATAAACGATTTGATCTCACCCAAGATCAGCGCTATACTTTATCTGACGAGACAAAAGAAATTATTGAAGACATTGAAGATCCGATAGCAATTAAAGTTTATCTGGAAGGTGATTTCCCTGCAGAATTCAAAAGAATTCAGCTAGAGACCAAGCAGCATTTAAAAGAGTTAAATAGTTTAAATGATCAAATACAATTCCGGTTCGTGAATCCGCTTACCAAACAAAACGAATTGATCAAAAAAGGCCTGCAGCCGAGCAGGTTATCGGTCGAGGAAGACGGACAGGTTTCACAAACTATTATATTTCCGTATGCCGAGATAATTTATAAAGATAAAAGCGATTATGTTTCTTTACTCAGTAACGCAGTTGCCGGATCTCAAGAAGAACAATTACTCAATTCCATCGAAAATCTGGAGTATGCTTTTTCTGATGCAATTTTAAAACTTACTTCAGAAAAGAATAAAAAAATTGCCATCCTCAGGGGAAATGGGGAACTGGAAGACATTTATCTGTACAGCTACTTAAAGCAATTAGGAGAATACTATCACCTTGCAGAATTTACACTAGATTCTATTGAAAGAGATCCTCAAAAAACTCTTCAAGACCTAAGGTATTATGATATGGCAATAATTGCCAAACCAACGCAAAGTTTCTCTGAAAATGAAAAATTTGCTTTAGATCAGTTTATTACCAACGGCGGAAAAACCTTATGGATGATTGATCAGGTTTATGCCGATATGGACAGTATCATGCAAGATGGAAAGATGATGATTTATAATCGTGATCTGAAACTTACCGATCTGTTGTTTCAATACGGAGTGAGAATCAACTATGACATTACCAAAGATCTTTACAGTTCGACTATAAGATTGGCATCAGGAAATACAGGTAATCAAACTCAGTTTCAGGATTTTACATGGCCATATTTTCCACTTATAGTTTCCAAAAATGATCATCCTGTAAGCACTAATTTAGATCCGATTCTCTTAAAATTCCCAAGTTCTATCGACACTCTTAAAAACGATATTAAAAAAACCGTTTTATTACAAAGTTCAGATCTTGCAAAACCACTAGGAACACCGGTGGAAGTCAGCCTAAATGAAATTACACAAAAGCAGTTGAAAAAAAATTACACCAATGGTAATAAGATATTTGGAGTATTATTGGAAGGAAATTTTAAATCTGCCTATGCCGACAGGGTAAAACCATTTGAAATAGACAATTTTAAAAAGGAAAATAAAAACAAAATGGTAATAATTTCTGATGGAGATATTATTGCCAACGAAGTATTCAGAGGAGAACCTTTAGATCTCAGCAAAGACAAATTTACCAACCAAAGATATGGAAATAAAGAGTTTTTGATGAATACAACTCACTATCTGCTTGATGATTCGGGTATTTTAAACCTGCGGTCAAAAAATCTGCAAATTCAGTTTTTAGACAAACAAAAAGCATATAGTGAAAGAGGTTTTTGGCAAATATTCAATCTCATTCTTCCACTTGTATTCCTCTTGATCTTTGGAATTATTTTTAAGTTTATAAGAAAAAGAAAATACGCGTTAAGGATTTAATTTTCTCAAAAACAAAAAACAGGAATTAATTTGCTTTGAACCGGAAATTTATTTTTGAGTTCAAGTATTATTATGATATATTTGTATTTCTTAAATCAAAAAGCATGAAATTTATTGTATCCAGTAAACAACTATTAAAACAACTTCAAATTTTAGGAGGAGTAATTAATACCAACAATACATTACCGATTTTAGATAATTTTTTATTTGAAATCAATGAGAATCAATTAGAAGTTTCCGCTTCCGATCTGGAATCAACCATGAGTGCAACCATTGATGTTGATGCCGATGAAAATGGTTCTATTGCTATTCCGGCAAGACTATTACTTGATACTTTAAAAACTTTTCCTGAACAACCTTTAACTTTCACACTGGAAGATAACAATACTATTGAAATCAGTTCAGATAGCGGTAAATATGCTTTGGCTTACGCCGACGGAGAAGAATTTCCAAAAGCTGTAGAGTTGGATTCTCCAAGTACAACCGATTTTTCAGGAAGCATTTTAGCTACAGCTATTTCGAAAACTATTTTTGCAACAGGAAACGATGATCTCAGGCCTGTAATGAGCGGTGTTTTCTTTCAATTCTCACCCGAAAATTTAACATTTGTCGCTACAGATGCACATAAATTGGTAAAATATGTAAGAAATGATGTAAAAGCAGAAGAAACTGCTGAGTTTATCATGCCAAAGAAACCTCTAAACATATTGAAGAATATTTTAGCGGGATCAGAAAGTGATGTACAAATTGAATACAATGATACAAATGCTAAGTTTGTTTTTGACAATATTTCATTGGTTTGCAGGCTAATAGATGGAAAATACCCAAATTATGAAGCTGTAATTCCTAAGGATAATCCAAATCAGTTAACATTAGATCGCGGTTCATTCTTGAATTCTGTTCGTCGTGTTTCTATTTTCTCCAGTAAATCAACCCACCAAATCCGCCTTAAAATGGCCGGTACTGAATTGAAAATATCAGCCGAAGATCTCGACTTTTCAAATAAAGCTGATGAAAGATTACAGTGTAGTTACGAAGGTGATGATATGCAAATAGGATTCAATTCCCGATTCTTATTAGAGATGTTAAACAATCTGGAATCTACCGATGTATTATTGGAAATGTCTCTTCCAAACCGCGCCGGTATTTTAACACCTATAGACGGACTTGAAGAAGGCGAAAACATTACTATGCTGGTTATGCCGGTAATGATTGGAAACTAAAAATTTCTATAATCACCATGGGGTTACTCCGTGATTATAAGTTTACACCCTTTACTTTTCTGATTTTATCCCCCTTAAAACGCTACAGTTATAAGGTTAAAATATTGTTACCTCGCTACATTCATGATAGTTTACTTTATCAATATATAAATATATGATATACAGATAATTGTTAAATATTTTCAATAAAATTAATATACTCAAATTTTACCATCGCGCCATTTGGCTCTTTCGCTAAAATAAGCCATTGGCTTATTTCTTAACGCTCAGCCCTGATTTTTAACTTTACGCATCTGCTGCGTTGTAAACTCTTTGAAATAGAAGCCTGTATTTAAGGAGTTTGACGTCTTGTATCTACACAAAGCTAAAAACATGAATTTTGCGGGTTAATCAATTTTTTTTTTGTAAATTGCAATGAAAAATAGTTGAATCCCCAAAATATTCAATTATTTTTAGTGTTAACTTCGACACTCCAAATTAATTAATGTATTGAAACAAGTGTTTTATTAATTATTTAACCAGAAGTTTAACTAAAAATAATCTATGGAAAAAAAATTACTTTTAATCTTTATTTTTCTGGTAATAAATTATACTCTAAGCGCACAACTTGATTATTCAAATATTAAGTTTAGAAGTTATGTGTATGAGTACAAAGAAAATAAACCCAGAGCTGAAGAATTCGGAATCGATAAAGATCTTTTAAAAGATATTATCGACCTTCTTGGTGATTCATTATACTCCAAACAAGAGAAGGAAGAAATCATTGAAAAAACCTGGCTTGCATTGTCAAATCCTAAATTATTGGATTATGTCTATAAAGATTTTGCAGTTGAGTCAAATAATAGTTGGGGTACCAAAAATACTAAAGGAGAAATTGTGTTAGAGCCTAACCCCTATCTGACAGACTGGACAATAAGCAACGATGAGTATCCATATTTTCAACTAGCTTTAAATAAGATCCTCGACTATTACAGATTAATGTCGTATGGCGATGATGCTGATGGCGTAGTAAAATCATTTGATGAACTTTTACTTACAAAAGAATTCACTTTTTCTGAACCAAAAAAGGATGACTGGGCATATTCCTACCTTGAAACTGTTAATGCAGAATTAGCTGAAAAAGGTTTGGTTGCCTTAGTTTCAAAAGGGCATTATAATATTGTTGTATGCGAAATTGAGAATCAAGAAAAATTAACCGATTTATTCCAGAGATTTCACTGGGAATTGGTAAAACCATAACTCATATTAATTTTTCCTTTCTCCCCTCTAAAAAATCCTCTTTTATAAGAAAAGAGGATTTTTTATAATAAACAGGATAATTAATCGTTTAAGAAATTGATTTAACAATAACTAATTAATAAACTACAGAAATGAAAAGAACCCTAATTTTCATTATCTTTTTTTGTATCAACCTCTTGTCTTTCGGACAACATAAAGACTATGAGAATATTACTTTTAAAAGTAAACTACGCAATTACTCTAAAAGTTTACCAAAAACTGAAGAGAATGGTATTACAAAAGAATTGGTTTCAGAAATCACAAACCTTTTAACCTTTGATGGATATACTGAAAAAGAAAAAAAGGAATTAGATAATAGAATATGGCTTGCTTTGTCTAACCCGAAAAAATTTGATTTTGTCTATAAGAACTACTCCATCAACACTATAAAAAACTGGGGAGTAAAAATAAAATTTGAAGATCCAAATTTTGAACCTAATCCCTTTCTGGCAAAATGGACTAATAGTGTTGATGATATGATCTATTTTCAGTGGGTTTGGACAAATATTTTAACCTATGAAGGATTACTCAGTTATGGTGATGAAGCCAAAACTGCTTATAAAGGTATCCAAAAACTGATTCATGTAAAAAATATAAAATTTCCTCCACCAAAATCAGGAGAATATGCAGACACCTACCTAAGAAGGATGAATGGTTATACAAAACAAAAAAATCTTATTATTTTAATGTTTGCAAATAATTTTGACTTTTTGGTCTGCAAGATTGAAGATGAAGAAAAATTAGTAGAATTATTTCAAAATTTCCACTGGTTGTTTATTGAACCATAAATGAATAAATAAAGCTGTCTAAAAAGTATAATTGAGGGGAACTCTAGTTGTAATTTCAGCGATAGTAATCTTCTTATAATTTAAATGTTCACTCCGCTCTAAATGACACAGAAAATTACCTTTTAAACAGCACATTTACTTTTCCTTTTTTTATTTACCAATCACTTGACCTTTTAAAGAATATAAGATAAATAGCACATCTTTTTGAGTTTCTTCATCAATACTATTATTTCTTAGTACTTGCATAAGATCATCTGTAGCTGCAACCCAATCAGCTTCTGTTGTTTGTAAACCTTTATGTGCAGATGGCAGATCTTTTCCAACATATTTGGCATTACCACCTGACCCTGCAGATAAGAAATCCTTTACATTTTGTTTAATTCTGTTAAAATTTTCAGGGTCTTTTGATAAAGGAATAAATATATGTTTGATCTTAGGGTTTTGCATATGTGCATCTACCATTTGATCTATAATCAATGAAATTCCTTCAGTTCCACCCAGCCTTTCAAATAATGTAGCTTCTTTTGGTTTTTCAACCTCAATGTTATCTGCTATCACCTGACTTTCAACTTTATTTTTTTCTGTAGTTGTTTTTGAACAGTTCATTAAAAATAATGATAAAAAGGCAATCAATAATATTTTAAAATTTTTCATTTGTATAATTTTTTGTAATTATTTGTTAATCTGTTAATTAAAAATTGAAAACATATGCACACTGCCTACAGGCCAATGTTAATTAGATAAGCATTTTACTCCCCAAATTACACCCCTTTATCCTGCGGACATTTTCCCTAAAGGGGAAAGGAAGTCACCTTTTAGGGGCCTGTCAGCCGGCAGGCGGTTTCAACTTACATTTCTGAGTTCATTTTAGAAACTCCTCAAAATTGAGTTTCACTAATATTTCTACCTTGGTTGTTGATCCAGATCCAGCCCAAGCATACCTTTTGCCATCACTTCGCGTGCGAAGAATGTATTTGCAGGATGTATCTTACCTAACCTGGCATCGCGGAATAATCTTTCAAACCCTGACTTTCTCGAAATACCATAACCACCCATAATATCCATTGCTTTGTCAACAATTCTCCAGGAAGCTTCTACAGAATGGCACTTAGCTGCAACTATCTTTACACCCCAGGCTGGCCCATAATCTTTACCTTCACTCCATTCGCGTGTGATAGTATCCAAATGAGGCTCAATTCCTTCAGATTCTAAAATCATTTCAGCGAAAGCGTGTTGAATTTCCGGTAAGTATGCCATGGAAGGCCTGTCAAAAGAAATAGATTTTTTATTAGGTAAAGAGTTCTTAACCTCATCAATAACTCTTTGGGCTATTCCGTAATAGACATTACCAAAATTCAATAATGCCCAAGCGAAAATTCCCAAAACAAAATTATCAACTCCTTTAAATCCGGTAGGCACACTTCTTACTACATATTTATCAGGCACAAAAACTCCGTTTAAAATAGTATCATCAGATCTGGTAGCTCTCATACCCATAACATCATCCCAGGTTTCTTTGATCTCATAATTTTCTGTATCACGAGGCATAAATGCATGAATCACCATAGGATTATCAGGATCACTGTTATCCTGGCCGTGAAATCCAAAGAAATCCCATACCGGAGAGATACTACCAAACATTTTATGCCCGGTAAATTTATAACCACCTTTTACTTTCTCGGCTTTACAGGTCGAATATAATCCCGGGGAATCATTACCTGCTTCTCCGTGACCGGCTGCAAAAATTTTACCTTCACCGGCTTCTTCCAATAACCATACTAATGAATTATCTCCGTTACGCCACAGATCTGCAGCAATACCTGCCCAATAAATATGCATATTTAAACCTAAAGCAGTAGGAGCAGCATGATAGGCTAGTTTACGGGTTAATTTACTACACTCTTCCAATGACAATCCATATCCTCCAAATTCTTCAGGAGTAGAAATAAGTAAGTATCCGGCTTCTTTTAATTCATCAAAATCTTCCTGAAAAAAAAGATTATTGGCATCATAATAAGCGGCTCTTTCCTGACAATTCTCAAAAACCTTTTCCAGATTTTTGAGCAGTTCTTCTTTTTTTGTGACTGTTTTTAACATGATCGATTTTTTTAGTTTGTTTTATAAACCAAAATTAGTTAGATAGATTCATTCTAAATAACAAAATTCAGTCAAAAAGTTGTAAAAAACGATCATATCGATTCTAAAACGATTTAACAATCAGTATTTTAAAAACTAAAAGATAAGCTAACACGTACTGCATTAATATTGATGATCTGAAGAAATATTTCTTTGCTCACTCCTGCCACGCCATGCCTGAGGCAGGAAATCCGGCAGGCGGTTTTGTGTAGTTAATCTCTGCGTATCTTTTCTAGAAAATAAGTGGTATTAATGTCATTGTGAAAATTTCACGCAAAGACCGCTAAGTAAAACCTGCCTAAACGGCAGGCAGGTGCAAAGTTTTCGCAAAGTCTTGAATAATGTACAAAGGGTAGAAGTTAACTTTAAGTAATAGACTTTATATAATCCGAAGGTGAAACCCCAAAGGATTTTAAGAAACATTTAGAAAAATATGCCGGACTGTTAAAACCTGCTTCATATGCAATTTCAGAGATGTTACCTGTTTGTTTTTTTAACATATCAACAGCCTTATTTAAACGGTATTCTTTTAAGAAATTATTTGGTGATTTCCCTGTCAGAGAAAGGATTTTACGATATACCTGAGAATTACTTAAACCTAATTGTTCTGAAAAATCATCGATCATTAATTTGGGTCTGTTCCAAACACTTTCCGTAAAGTCCATGAGTTTGGTCAAAAATTTTATTTCACCGGGGTTTAAAACATCAAGAAAATTTATATCAGACAATGTATTTATATTCTCATTCTCATATAATTCTTTTACTTCAGAAGAGACAACAATATCGCCTTCAACTATATCACACAACCGTTCGGCAAGTTGAATTGTATCTTCAAACATTCTCTTATTACCGGTTACAGGCTCACCTGCACTAATTCCAATTTTTAGTGTATTTTCCCCTTCAACTGTATTGATCAATTCTTCAGCACAGTTAACTGCATTGCTTACCGATGTAAATGAGGCTAACAGGTTTTGATAGTTCATCCTGACAATACTCCCATCAAAATCAGATAAAATTTTCTTAATATTATCTATTGAACCGGAAAGATCGGCATCAATTTCCTTTTGTTCTTTATTATTACCTCTGACCCTTAAAACCATTAAAACTCTAAATGCAGACTCTTCAATAATATTCAGATCTGCTCCATTTTGTTTCTCAGGGTCAATAATCCTTCCTAAGAATGACTCTACAAGATCTTCCTGTACTTCGATGATTTGGGAAGGAATAGCTCCATGCGCATGATCGTGCATTTCCTGAATAGCATTTTTATTTGGAGCTTCTATCAAACAAAAACCGGCCTTTCTTTTTTCGTCAAACCAATAAGTGAAACCCCTGCAATTGTATTCATGTTGGATCTTTAAATCTAATTGATGCATTTGCGCTACGTGCTCTGCATTAACTTCATCTAATACGTCGTGTCTGTCAAGATAAATTGGCATTTTTGATTTTTTTATAAATTAGTAGTTATAGTAGTAGTGTGATAATTGTTACTAAGGTAGTAATAATTTTAAATGTAATCAAAATCACAGTCAATTCATAAAGAATAAAAAAATTTCTTAAAACGAACTATCCTCGAGGCAGAGCCATAGAGGTATTTCGCTCGTTTCATTTTGACCTAAAGGTTCAAAAATCGAAATTTATTTATTTGCACCTCACCCAAAACTGTTTTTACAGTTTTGACCTCTCCTCAAGGAGAGGTTTAAGCGGAAACCCCGAGGCAGAGCCTCGAGGAATTCTTTTTGATTAAACCTAACGGTTGTAGCCTGAACCCTTTTAACAAGAATCTCCACAAAGGATCTAGTTATCATGCCTTTGGCATAACAGGTTAAGGTTAGCCAAGATCCCGCTTTTCAGCGGGATTAGTTCAACTTACATCTTTGTGTTCGTTTTACAAACTCCACAAAAATTAGTTTCACTAATAAAAAAACATCGCCTGTTCTTACAAACGATGTTTTTCAAGGGGGAAAGGATAATTGTTTTGTTCCCGCTTTCGCGGGAATGACAATTAATACTTAATAGCTTTTTTATTTAAAACAGCACCATTCTCCAAAGTTGATTCGAATATTAATACGGTACCTTGTTTAATATTTTCCATTTTTAAATTAAAGCTTTGTTTGTTAGGTGTTTCCTGAACTAATAACCTACCTAACATATCGTAAACTTTGATCTTAGCAACTGTTTTACTAGCATGAATACTAAAACCTTCATAAGTATTTGCAATATTAAAGTCGTTCTCTAATGCGAAATCATCAATTCCTAAAGCAGTAGTTGCAAACTGTAAGGTAAATCTATCCTTAAATTCACCTTCCTCTGTTTGTTCAAATTGATAGTCTCCAGATTTAAGATCATGAGTGATTCCTAATAGATTATCAACTAGATAAATATTTGCTTCACTTAAAGCTCCTTCTGTTTTTGAAATACTTATTGATAAGTTTGCAGCTTTTTTAGAGTTAAAACCTAAAGCAATAGTTTTATCTTCACTAAAAATACCTAATCCCTGAATTACCAATTCTCGTTGATCAAGTACCGAGTAGAAATTAAGATCTTTTGACTTGTTTACATAAAATGAATCATAATAAGGATCTATACCATCGGTTGATTCTTTAAAGAACCCGATTAGTATATTATTGGCCATTTCATTTTCATCATGCATGTTTAACCATATTCTA
>JBDLIB010000088.1:0-13170 GCA_039715085.1 Bacteroidota bacterium
TATGAAAAAATTACTCGCATTACTCTTGATTATCCCTTTATTATTTTCCTGTGAAGGTGAAATGGGACCTCCCGGACAAGATGGCCTTGACGGAATAAGTATTCTGGGACAGGTTTTTGAAGCACAGGTAGATTTCAACACCGGTAATGACTTTCAGGTTTTAGTCGATTTCCCTAGCCAAATTGAAGTATATGATACAGATGTTGTTTTAGCTTATATTTTGGCAGGTACTGATAATGGAGTTGATATTTGGGAACCTCTTCCCCAAACTCTATTTTTTAATGAAGGTATATTATTATACGGTTATAACCACACTTATGCAGATATTGAGTTTTTCTTAGACGGAACAGTATCTTTTGAGGATTTAA
The DNA here is from genome assembly GCA_039715085.1 of Bacteroidota bacterium. Classification (GTDB taxonomy): domain Bacteria; phylum Bacteroidota; class Bacteroidia; order Flavobacteriales; family Flavobacteriaceae; genus Namhaeicola. The sequence goes on from JBDLIB010000088.1 coordinate 369, forward strand.
TTCCGGAGCTCACACAAGATATTATTTTTAGAATTGCTATTTTACCTGCTGATGCAGCCCAAAGTTTAGATTTAAATAATTTGGAAAGTGTAATGAGTGCTTTGCAGAATCAGGAGATTATTAAATTGAATTAGTTTTATCACTCACCGGGTGACTTCAAGTCACCCGGTGAGTGAAATTTAAACTTTCTCCAAAACCATTGCTATACCTTGTCCAACACCGATACACATAGTACAAAGAGCTTTTTTTGCATTGGTATTTTGTAACTGATAATAGGCACTGGTAACAATTCTTGCTCCACTCATACCCAGTGGATGTCCTAATGCTATCGCTCCTCCCAAAGGATTGATACGAGGGTCCTTGTCATCTAAACCTAACTCGCGTGTACAACCAAGCGATTGAGCAGCAAATGCTTCATTAAGTTCAATAATATCCATATCATCTAATGTCAAGCCTGTTTTCTCAAGTACCTTTCTTGTTGCAGGAACAGGCCCCATTCCCATTATTCTTGGAAGTACTCCGGCTGATGCCATACCCAATATTTTAACTCTTGGAGTTAAATTGTATTTTTTTACGGCTTCTTCTGACGCAATCAATAAAGCTGCAGCACCATCATTAACTCCTGAGGCATTACCGGCTGTGATGCTTCCGTTCTCACCCGATACTGATTTTGTAATCGCCCTGAGTGTACTTAATTTCTCGTAAGAAGTTAAACGAGGGTGTTCGTCCTTTGATACTTCTATCGGATCTTTTTTACGTTTCGGAACCATTACAGGAACTATTTCCCGGGCAAGAGAACCATCTGCTTGCGCTTTTGCAGTTTTTTCCTGACTCCACTGAGCAAAGGCATCCTGGTCTTCACGACTGATAGTAAAATCATCGGCAATATTCTGAGCAGTTTGTATCATACCTTCTGTGCCGTACATCTTCTCTAATTTTGGGTTTTCGAAACGCCATCCTATAGAAGTATCGTAGATTTTGGCATTACGTGAAAATGCTGTTTCTGCTTTTCCCATGACAAAAGGAGCTCGTGACATACTTTCAACACCTCCGGCTACAGCCAGTTCGATTTCACCTGATTTTATTGCTCTGGCAGCTACCCCGATTGCATCCATCCCCGAACCGCAAAGTCTGTTTATGGTTGATCCCGGTACTGTTTCAGAGAAACCTGCAAGTAAGGAAGACATACGGGCAACATTTCGGTTATCTTCTCCGGCCTGATTGGCACAGCCCATAAAAATATCATCAATGGCAGTCCAGTCCATATCGGGATTTCTTTCCATTAATTCTTTTAAAGGTATTGCAGCCAGATCATCTGCTCTCACAGATGAAAGTGCTCCACCATAGCGACCAACAGGAGTTCTGATTGCGTCGCATATATATACGTTTTTCATTATTTTCTTTTTTCGGTTATACAGTGATTCAGTTATTATTTTACCGCATCACCATTTCACTATTTCACTATATTACTAATTCTGGGTTTCAATAATTTAAATCCTCTCAAAACAGCTTCCGACAACTTATCCACATCTTTTTGGGTTAATGTTGTAGCAAACATACATGCAAAAGTGTTTATCATAATAATATTCTCTTCGAAAAATAAATAATCGAGAAAATCATTGATCAAATCTTTTGTTTCTTTATTCTGATAGGCTTCCCGATATGTATTTGGAGCTTTTTCCTGAAAATGGATCCTAAACATAGAACCAGCTCCTGTTAAGGTAACCGGAACATCTGCAATTCTTACAGCTTCTTCAATTTGCTTGCGGGCGGTCATTGTAAGAGCGTTCAGATTCTTCACAGCCTGATCATCAAACATTTCCACAGCAACCTTACCTGCAGTCATAGAAACAGGATTGGCAGAGAATGTACCGGAATGCGGATGTCTCAGAAACTTTTGTGTTGGGTCTAAAACCTCCATTATTTCTGATTTACCAGCCACAGCTCCTACAGGGAATCCTCCTCCGATCATTTTACCCATAGCTGTCAGGTCGGGTTTTACCGAATAGGCAGCCTGTGCTCCCGAATAGTTTACACGGAATGTAACTACCTCGTCGAAAGCCAAGATTGCATTGTTTCTTCTTGTCCAATCGTACAAAGCCTTAACAAACTTCTCTTTTGCAGGAAAAAGGCCAACTCTGTGTGGAACAGGATCAATTAGTACACATGCAATTTTATCTGCACTTTCGTCTAGCAACTTTAATGTTCGGTCAATATCATTATAAGGAAATATAATTACATCATCCATAGTTCCCTGTGGCGTACCCTGAACAACAGGAACCTTATTTGGCTTATCAATATCTCCCCAGTTATCAGGATTTGCTGTTTGACTTATCTCTGCATAATCGTATGTTCCGTGATAAGCACCTTCAGCCTTAGCAATTTTGGGCTTCCCTGTATATGCTCTGGCAGCCTTAATCATTGTCATTACAGCTTCAGTACCGGAATTCATAAAACGAATTTTTTCAAAACCGGGAGCTCTGTTGATCAATAATTCAGCAAGATCAACCTCTGCTTCAGTTCCCATTGTATATGCAGATCCCTTTTTCAACTGTTCGGTAACAGCATTTACTATATTCGGATGTGAGTGTCCATGGATTAATGAAGCCATATTATTGGCAAAATCCAGGCGCTCAACTCCGTCAATGTCAGTTATGTAGCTTCCTTTTGCACTAGCTACATAATAGGGGTGAGGTTTACGAAATATCGTATTTCTACTAACACCACCTGTAAGGACTTCAACCGCACGGTTATATATAACCTTGCTTGACTCTCCTTTAAGTTTTAGATTTGAAGGTTGCGAGTTCATTATTTTAACAGATTTAAACTTTTGTGTCTGTGTATTGATTTAATTTTGTTCCGGTTTGTTTTTGCAGATAATTAAAATCTACACCAGGAGCCATTTCTCTAACATACAATCCGTCTTCTTTTACATCAATAATAGCAAGATCTGTGTAGATACTTTCAACAATGCCTTTTCCTGTTAATGGGAAAGTACATTCATCAATAATTTTAGGGTATCCTTTTTTGGTTACATGCTGGGTGATTACCAAAATTCTTTTCACTCCTGCAACCAGATCCATCGCCCCTCCCACTGCAGGAATGGCATTTTTAGCACCTGTTGACCAGTTTGCCAGGTCACCATCTTTAGAAACCTGCATAGCGCCGAGAACACATACATCAATATGCCCTCCCCGAATCATTGTAAAACTGTCGGCGTGATGAAAATAACTCGCTCCGGGTATTGCAGTTACACATTTTTTGCCTGCATTAACCAATTCGCGATCTTCTAATTCCTTTGGGGGAACTTGCCCCATTCCAAGTAATCCGTTTTCCGTTTGATAGATAAGTTCTCTTCCTTCCGGAACAAAATCAGCTACCATTTCCGGTATACCAATTCCAAGGTTCACATAAGAACCATCAGGGATGTCGATGGCTACTTTCTGAGCCATTTCTTTACGATCCCAACCTATTTTTTTTTCAGTATTTACCATGGGTATCTTTTTCCTTCTGCCACTAATTCAGATTCATGGGCAGGATTAGTAATTTCAACAACTCTTTGTACAAATATTCCCGGAGTTACAACAATTTCAGGTTCAATTTCTCCGGCATCAACAAACGTCTTTGCCTGTGCAATCGTGGTTGTAGCAGCAGTAGCCATAATTGGTCCGAAATTACGCGCTGTAGCATGGTATAGTAAGTTGCCGTACCTGTCTGCTTTTGCACATTTTATTAAAGAAAAATCGGCCTTTATTCCATATTCCATAACATATTCCACACCATCGAATAATCTTGATTCTTTACCTTCGGCAAGTGGTGTATTTACAGATGCAGGAGTATAAAATGCGGGTATTCCTGCACCTCCGGCTCTTATTCGTTCTGCTAATGTTCCCTGGGGTACTAATTCCAATTCAATTTTTCCTGCATTATACAACTCAGGAAAAACAGTTGAGTTTGCTGTTCTTGGAAAAGAACAGATCATCTTTTTTACACGCTTATGCTCAATTAGAGCAGCCAGTCCAATATTACCACTACCGGTATTATTACTAACTACTGTCAGGTCTTTTGCTCCCTGGTCAATCAAAGCATGAATTAGCTCAATAGGACTTCCGGCCTCACCGAATCCTCCAATCATAATGGTTGCCCCATCATGAATATCACTAACTGCTTTTGCAGCTGATTCAACAATTTTATTAATCATAATCTATTAGTTGTTTGTTGCTAGTTACTGGTTTCCTGTTAACTAGGAACAAGAAACCAGCAACCAGAAACTATTTTATTTATTCTCAAGCCCTTTCTCAATTCTTTCTAACTCTTCTTCATAGAAATATTTACCGCCATCAAATGGTTTCAACTTCTCAATAGTATTCTCTTCTTCATCATATTCTGCCAGATACACTTTATCCAGCCATTCCATATTTCTGGCTTCATTAAATTTCAAAGCAAACGCTTTTCTGCCGTTTACTTCAACAGTACCCATCAACGATGTTTTTCCAGCCGATGATGTCATTGTAATATATCTCGAAGGTCGGCTAATAGAAGGTAGACTTCTGTAGACTTTACTGAAGATCTTATCCATATCAGCTAATGGAGCTGTAAAGTAATGGTGTTCACCGGTTGGCCTTGCACAGTACATTGAATGGAATGCAATTCCCTGCATTGCTAAAATTTTCCCAAGATCAATCCAGTTCTGAGCAGATCTATCAACATCAACTTTTCCGTTTTCGTCTTTAAATAAACTGATATGGTTCATCATTGGACTCTGACTCTTTACATTTACACCATGAGCTCTTAAGCGACGTACCGATGCCAAAGTAACAATATTCATCAATTCCTTTGGTGAAGAGAAATGCCCCATCCATAAAACCTGTATTCCACTATCTGTCAATTCTCTGAATAGAGAAAGTATATCTTTATACTTTTCATCTAAAATTATTCCCGGATCAAAAGTAAGAGCTCTGGATGCAATTCTAACAGATTTGATATGCATCAATTCAGGATCTGTCATTAAAGGCTCCAGGTATTGTCTCATTCTGTCTGCCGGCATATATCCTGCATCACCCCCTGTGATAAGTACATCTGTTACCTCTTTGTGTTGTTTCAGGTAATCGTGAACCTGCCCAATTTCGTGTTGGATAAACATATCTTCATCACCACGAACCTGTGCATGTCTGAAACAGTAAGTACAGAATGAGAAACAGCTTTGAGTTGTTTTATCAAATAATAAGAATACCTGTGGATACTTATGCTGACTTCCCTGAAGATTTTCCAATTCACCATCTTCTGTATAAAACGAAGGCCTGTTTAACAATTGTTTACCATCATGAGGATTGGTTCTGTGGATATAATCTGTTGCTATTTTTGTTCTTTTGGTGTCATCTTCTTCAGCCAGATATTCTTCAACAACATCTTCAGGAAGCATTCCCGGTTGAGGAAAAGTTAGTTGAAACACCGAATCTTCCTCAAAGTTTGTCCAATCAATTGTGTTTAACACATGCTTAGTCACCATAAAACGATAAACCTCAATAAAAAGTTCACGTTCTTTAATATCGCCTAGTTCAATACCATTTTCTTCTAATATTTTGCAGATTTCTCTGAATCCTTTCAGTCCGGAATATTTATTCTTTAAAGCTGTGAAGATTTTTTTCGATTTTTCCTCAAACCTTGAGTGTTGCGGATAACTGTTATGCAATCTTGCAACTAATGTTTCAGGAAGTAAATTTTCATTTTCGATCAGGTTTCTTACATCGTCTTTTAAATCATGACGACCCATTAGCTTTTCAATTTTTGATGGTTCTGTAACAATCATTTTAATAATATTTTTTTTTAGTTGTGATATTTTATATAATTAATTGTTTATTATTCTAATTATGGTAAGGTGTTATAACCCAGATTAACTCAGCATCACCTTCACTTATATTTTTAAATAAATGTTTTCGGTTTGAGTCGAAATAGAAACTGTCACCTTTATGTAATATGTAATTATCTCCATTAATTTTTACTTCAAAAGCGCCTTTCATAACAAAACAAAACTCCTGACCAGGAAAATTACTGGTCATTATCTTTTTAGAATCAGAGTCTTTACCGAATTTAATGAGATAAGGTTCTATTTGTTTTCCCGTTATGTGGTTTGATAATAAATAAGAGCTGGTACCATTATTATTCTTCTTTGCAAATCTTCTTTCTCCTGGTTTTACCAATGGATGCTCAATAGAGTTTTCGTTTTCACCTATTAGTTCTCCTACTGTTGTATCTAAAGCTTCTGCAACTTTTATTAAGGTTACGATCGAAGGGAATGCTTTACCCTTTTCTATTTGAGAGATCAGGCTAGAAGTAACACCTATTTTAACAGATATATCCTTTATCTGATATCCAAGTTTTTCCCTTTTCTCCCTAATTCTTTTACCCATTCGATCCATAACAATAAACTTGTTTTAATTAAAATTAAATAATATTACACAAATTAAATACTATTTAATTAATTAAACAATACTTTTTTTAATTAAATGTGATTTAATTTATAAGAGAAATTAAATTTGTGGGAATTGTTGTAAAGCAGCCTTACTTTGCTTTTATGAAGAATGGGATTCAAAAATATAAAAATTGAATTTCATATTTGTTAAAAATATTTTTTATTAATACCATAAAGATTACATTTGTGTGCTACTAATATTACAAACTAAAAAACAAATCAATAACAAAAATGCAATTTCAAAAGGGCGTTTTGAATGAAATTCAATTGCTCAATCTATACAAAGGAATGCTTTTGCCAAGAATGATCGAGGAGAAGATGCTCATCTTGTTAAGACAGGGTAAAATTTCAAAATGGTTTTCAGGAATAGGACAGGAGGCAATTTCTGCTGGAGTGACCTATGCAATGCAAAATGATGAATATATATTGCCTATGCACCGTAATCTGGGTGTTTTTACTGGTAGAAATATACCTTTAGACCGCCTTTTTTCTCAATGGCAGGGAAAAGCTAACGGTTTTTCAAAGGGAAGAGAACGTTCTTTTCATTTTGGAACCCGGGAATACCATATTATAGGTATGATCTCACACTTAGGCCCTCAATTAGGTATAGCCGATGGTATTGCTTTAGCAAATAAATTAAAGAATAACGGGAAAATTACCGCTGTTTTTACCGGTGAAGGTGGTACAAGTGAGGGTGATTTTCACGAAGCCTTAAATGTGGCTTCTGTATGGAACCTTCCTGTATTGTTCTGTGTGGAACATAATGGTTACGGGCTTTCAACCCCATCTAAAGATCAGTTTAAATGTGAAAATATAGCTGATAAAGGTATGGGTTATGGTATGGAAAGCCATATTATTGACGGTAACAATATTCTGGAAATCTTCACTAAAGTAGATGAAATTGCAAAAAGTGTAAGAAAGAATCCCCGTCCGGTTTTACTCGAATTCAAAACCTTTAGAATGAGAGGACATGAAGAAGCAAGTGGTACAAAGTACGTTCCACATGATCAGTTGGAAACATGGGCTAAGAAAGATCCTATTGAAAATTACCTGGAGTTCTTAAAGAATGAAAATATCGTATCTGAAGAACTGGAAATTGAAATAAAAAAGGATTTTATTCATCAGATCAGTGAAAATTTAAAGATTGCTTTTGCTGAAGATGAGCAAATTTTTGATTTAACAACAGAATTAAATGATGTATTTCAAAAGTTTAAGTATAAGGAAGTTAAATGTTCTGATAAAAAATCAAAAATACGATTAGTAGATGCTGTTTCCAAAGGTTTGTATCAAAGTATGGAACGTCATGAGAATACAGTTATCATGGGACAGGATATTGCAGAATACGGAGGTGTTTTTAAAATTACAGAAGGATTTTTAGAAAAATTCGGGAAAGGAAGAGTTAGAAATACACCAATTTGTGAATCCGCTATTATTGAAGCTGGATACGGACTTTCTCTCAATGGATTCAAAGCAATTATTGAATTACAATTCTCAGATTTTGTAACATCAGGTTTTAATCCTGTGGTTAATTTGCTTGCAAAATCATATTACAGATGGGGGCAGAATGCTGATGTTGTATTGAGGATGCCGTGTGGGGCAGGAGTGGGAGCCGGACCTTTTCACAGCCAGACAAACGAAGCATGGTTTACTAAAACTCCGGGGTTAAAAGTGGTTTACCCTGCATTTCCTTATGATGCCAAAGGATTGCTGGCAACTGCCATTGAAGATCCAAATCCTGTATTATTTTTCGAACACAAACAATTATACAGATCTGTTTACCAGGAAGTTCCTGATGATTACTACACTTTACCTTTTGGGAAAGCTTCCATTTTACAAGAGGGGAGCAGCTTAACCGTGATAAGCTATGGAGCAGGGGTACACTGGGCATTAGAGACCGTAAATAATGAAAGTATTGATGCGGATATTATCGATCTTAGAACTTTGCAACCATTAGATACCGAAACCATTTACAATTCTATTAAAAAGACCGGAAAAGCAATTGTTTTACAGGAAGACACCATGTTTGGTGGGATTGCATCAGATATTTCGGCACTGATCACCGAAAATTGTTTTGAATATTTAGATGCACCGGTAAAAAGAGTGGCAAGTCTGGATATACCTGTTCCTTTTGCAAAAGATCTTGAAGAAAATTATTTACCTAAAAAACGATTCAGAAAAAGTTTATTTGAATTATTAAATTATTGATGTCATATATTATCTCAGCTAATATGTATCTATTGAAACAAAATATAAAGACCACCGTTACAAATTAAGTTAGAATCTTGACTTTTGCAAGGGTTTTTTATAGTAAGAATCAACTTTTTCCAATAGAATTAGACTTTTACTGTTTTCTTTTGAAGGAATCATTTTTCCGTTTAACTCATCTCTTAAAACCCTGTCAAGCTCATCGATATAAAATTTATCAACATTCTTCGTTAAAATAGATAGACGGTTCTGAAGATGGAATTGTGAATCGTTCAGGTTAATTTTTTTTGGCATTGGTATCAAGTGAACCTGGGCGCTCAGGAATACCGGGAACAAAATCAAGAAAGCACTTTTAAATTTTTCTTTAAATCCATATGAAAGCTAAGTAATACTGGTTTTTATATTATTTAATACGAAAAGAAAAGGAATAAAAATCTGCAAAATCGAAAGGAGGAGCGGCTAGCACCTCGGTGTCTTGAATATTCATAAATTCAATTTTACCATTCCTGCCTACTTCATCCGGTTTCTCTTTTCTATACCACCAGTGTCTTATCATTCCGTCTTCTTTGGTATCCCGGATAATCCAGGTATAAAGCCCTTTTTCTAATCTCAAAGTGTCTGCAATTATAGTATTTTCAGGAAAAACAGCCCTTTCTTTAATGAGTTTACCATCCTCATTAATAAGGGTATAACTGTTCTCGGATGCTCTTCCTATATCATTTGTTTGTATTTTAATGATCATTTCTTTCGGGAAAACCTTTGGTAAATTCCATTCAGAGGTTGCAAAATTGTTTAGAGTTTGGTCATCTCTATCATTATTCACTTTTTTGATAGCAACATAAAAGGTTTGGGTATCATTTAGATTGTCCATTTTCACCGGGGGAAGTATTATCTCTTTTTCCTCTAAAAATTTTAATTCACCATACCACGTATTTGTATATTCTTCCCCGCCTTTTACACCATAAGTAAATGTTATTTTCTTGATGAGTGACTTTCCTTCGTTACGAACTTTTATAATAGGAGTTCCATCATTAGCTATTATACTACGTCTGTATCGTAACTTGTTGTTAGGTGATTTTATTTCTATGATAGCTGCATCTGTATTAAAATTTGGGGCATCATAGGTGATCAGCTGATGTGACATACGAAAGAATCCATCCTTTTCTCCATTATCATCAAACATCTCTATTTGGTAATCCAGCGAAATACTATCTTTACCTATAGCAAAGGGAGTAATTTCAAAATCATGGGTATCCACAGCTGTTCCGGGACACCAACCTGCACGATCAAATTGCCATGTTCCTCCCTGAGGATGAATAGGGTTATGTCCACAATCTTTCCATACTGTCCAGTTTATTGGAAATTCATTTCCCTTTATTCTATAACTATGTATCTTTTCATCCCATTCACAACAATTATATGGCCCAGAATGTCCGTGACCGCTTATCCTTGATTTTAGTTTGAAATTCTTACCTTCTTTTAAAATTGCAACTTTTTTCTCTTTTAAAACACTATCCAACGCAAGGTCTTCGTATTTATATTTTCCGTATGTCCATATATTTTCCACCTTCAATACATTTCTGGAGGGTTTTCCCTTTATAAATAGGAATTTTAAATCATGGAGTTCCTGGTTATTTCCATGTTCTATACGTCTATCTCCTTTAAGTATCGGAGCATAATCAGTTACATCCCAAACATATTCCCATCCTTTATCGGTTAGGTTTAATCTTTTCCCGTAAGGGGTAACAAAACTATTGATCTGAAATTTATTAGTAGCGTTCCCTTCGTTTACATGAATCATAGTATTGGTAATATAATCCCACTCACCACATGGGTACTTATCTCTTTTAGTGGAAGCATCGCATTTAATGGTTTGGACCATTAAAATTTTTCTCCATTCTCCTTTTTTCGGAAAATGTGCAATGGTATCATAGACACCTCCATTTTCCTGATCAGGGGAGGGAGTTTTATAGTCTAATACCTTAATAGTTAGCGTGTCATTTATAGTTTCTGAATAACTGTCTATATGGTTTATCTTATTGGAGCAACTAATAAATATTAGTGAAAATAAAGCTGAGAAAAGTACTGAATGAATGGTTTTTTTCATTTGGATAAGTAATATAATTAAGAACGAATAGTAGGGTTTGGATTTCTGTCAAATATAGCTTTTAATTCTCTGGCATCAATCATTAGATCTATATAGAATTTGAGGCTTCTAAATCAGATCAAAAAATTTCCTTAAAAACATTAATATGTTATTCGTAAATTTTTAACAATTTTTCATTAACTTTGTTGTCCTCTCACAAACTAAAAGCCCAAATAATATGAAAAGATTAATTTACATTACATTAGCATTTTTGGTGATTTCTTGTAGTTCTACAAAATCAGGTAGTGAAGACAGTACAAAGATCAGTAAAAGGACTTTAAAAGGAACCTGGGAAGTAACAAACATAAGATTTGTTGGTGACAAAGGTCTTTATAAAGCAAATTTATTTGATTTGGCAGATTCTCCGTGTTTTAATGGCAGTCAATGGGTATTTATTCCAAATAATGGTTCGGGTAAATTTACCATCAACAGTTCTGCACATTGCGAACCAAGCTCAAACAGAATTCACTGGTCATTTTTTGAACCGGGAGATGGTACGTACCAATTCCAGTTTAAATATGTAGACGAGAAAAACAAACCTTTAGATGAAGCAAACAGGGGTTATAGATCAAATATCGATCAGTTAGATGATAATTCTATGACCATGAGAGTAGCTACAACTTATGAAGGAAACCCATTTGATGTTGTAATGACCTTTAATAAGGTTTCTGAAGACATATCACTATAAATTAATTAATAATATATAAATGAACTTATGAAAAAAATAACAAGTATATTTTTAGCATTTGCAGTAGTTGCTTTATTTACAGTAAGTTGTGACACTTTGCAAAACACAAATAAAACACAAAGAGGTGCCGGTATTGGAGTAGCAGGAGGTGCTTTAATAGGTGGATTAATTGGAGGTGACATTGGTGGTGCATTGATCGGTGCAGCCATTGGTGGTGCAGCAGGCGGGTTAATTGGAAACCATATGGACAAAGAAGCCGATAAGATATCAGAAGCTGTTCCCGGTGCAGAAGTTAAAAGGGTAGGAGAAGGAATTCAGGTTGTTTTTGATGACAAAAGTGGCGTTACATTTGCATTGAACAGTGCAGATCTCACCGCTGTTGCGAAACAGAATCTTGATGCTATTTCAGAAGTATTTATTGAATTTCCTGATACTGATCTGATGATCGAAGGGCATACAGATGATACAGGTGCTGAAGATTATAATATGACCTTATCTAAAAAAAGAGCACAAACTGTAACGAACTATTTTAAAGCAAAAGGTATTGCATCCGGCCGTTTTTCTGTAAAAGGTTTTGGTGAAACAGCTCCAAGATTTCCTAATGATTCTGAAGCAAATCGTTCGAAAAACAGAAGAGTTGAAATCGGTGTTGCAGCAAATGACAAGATGATCGAAGATGCAAAAGCACAGGTAAATTAGATCTTTTTTTACATATCAATTATTATGAAACCGGGCTAATACCCGGTTTTTTTTATTTTTTTTTTATATATTGTTAATTAAATTTAAATAAGGACTTCCTAATTCAAAGAAATAATATGGCAAATTACGATTTAAATATAAACGGTAAAGTGTATTCTGTTGATGTTTCAGAGGATACACCTTTGCTGTGGGTTTTAAGAGATCATTTAAACCTGTTGGGAACAAAATACGGATGTGGTATCGGGGTATGCGGTTCCTGTACTGTTCTATTAGACGGATCTCCAACAAGAAGTTGTGTTGTGTATCTCCCACAGGTAATAGGCAAATCTATCACTACGATTGAAGGATTATCAGAAAACAACAGCAATCCCGTTCAGGAAGCGTGGAAAGAGATCGATGTTCCTCAATGCGGTTATTGCCAGGCAGGGCAGATCCTGACCGCTACTGCTTTTTTAGAGAAAAATCCTGATCCTTCAGCAAAAGAGATAAGAGATGCAATGCATGGGAATATCTGCAGGTGCGCTTCTTATAATAAAATTGAAAAAGCTGTTAAAGTTGCAGCAAAGAAAATAAAGTCTAACCAATAAATTTC
>JBDLIB010000089.1:0-12863 GCA_039715085.1 Bacteroidota bacterium
AAATTTCGATTTTTGCACCTTTAGGTCAAAATGAAACCAGCGAAATACTCCTATGGCTCTGCCTCGGAGATAGTTGGTTTCAAGAAATTTTTATTTATTTCGTCCTCATTTTTATCCTTTGCATAATGAACCCCGTTTTAAGGAATTGGTAAATAAAACCGGGGTGATCTTACCGGATGTCCAACAGCAGTTTTATTTAAAAGACTAAACATTTTTATACATCTTAGTGGATGATGCGTGATAATTACAAGTCTTGAAGAATAATTACAATCATTGAAATATAATTGAAACTTTTTGCAATCAGGTTGCTATGTACTGCACGATTTTTATAACGATATTTGTTATACAAAAAAATAATCAAAGTGTCTAATCTAAATTATATCTATCATGAAAAAATTAAATGTATTGATCATTGCTTTTGTATTATTTGCAATGAACGTTTCCGCAGCAGTTTTAACAAACCCCGTTAAACCAACCGACAAATTAAGAGCTGAGATTGTCGATATCATTGGGCCAAATTGTCCTTATGAATACGACAAGAACGAATGTACCGCAGAAGTACTGTTTACCGTAAATAATGAAGGAGAAATTATTGTTTTATCTGTTACCTCACCAAATGCTAAGGCTGAGCCATTTTTAAAGAATAAGTTGAATTATAAAAAGGTTAGCCATAAGTCTGAAAGATCAGGTGAAATCTATTTGTTACCACTTAGAATGGTAAGAGAGTAAAAAAGTTGTTTTTCGTTATGTAAATAGGAGCTGTCAATTTTGACAGCTTTTATTTTTTGTAAGATTATTTAAATCTTTTGAATTTATATTGTTATGCCGGCTATATTTTATTATTCGTAACTTTATTATTTTGATTAATTACTTTAGCCAAACCCTCATTATGTTACCTGGAACCAAAAGCCTTTATCTCCTAAGGTGTTGAATTAGAAACCTGCAATACTTTACCGTTATAAACTATATTTCCTGTAAGGGCAAAACCTGCAATGTATTCTGCCATCTCCCGTGCAGTAACAGGAGCTTTTAAATCAGGAAAGGCTTGTGCAAGCATTTCGGTTTGAACTGCGCCTAATGCTAAAGTGTTGAATGAGATACCACTTTTTTTGTATTCTTCTGCCAGGAGTTCCATTAAGGTAATTAAAGCACCTTTTGAAGAACTGTATGCCGAAAGGCCGGCAAACTTCATACTCCCCTGAATTCCGCCCATACTGCTTATCGCTACAACATGGCCATCTTTATGCATAAAAGGTAAAAGAGCTTTGGTTAATTCTGCTACAGCAAAAACATTTACTTTGTAAACATCCAGAAAATCTTTTGAACTGGTTTTGAAAAAAGGTTTATAGATTAGCTTGCCTGCATTATGGATAACTATATCTACTTTTTTCCAGCTCTTTGAAATAAAATCAGATACAACTTTAAGATCTTTTTCTTTGGTTATTTCTACTTCAAGATTCGCAATATTTTGATGTGTTCTTTGCAAAAGATCACCTTTTTCCCTGTTTCTGGTAAGGGCTAAAACCTGATGTCCCTGTTCGCTTAAATATTTTACCAACTCAAGGCCAATACCTCTGCTGGTACCTGTTATTACTATATTTTTTGATTCCATAACCTGTTATATTAAATTTGGATCTCTATAAAATAAGAATTTTTCACTATTTAAAACTCAACCTTTGATTCGTATATTTTGAAAATGTCTTTTTTGTACTGAAAGAAAGGTTTGTAAAGAATAAAGTTATTATAATAATATCCTAAATATCTATTTTCTACAGCTTAACAGCAATCATAGAAATTTCTACATTTACATTTTTTGGTAAAGCTGCTACCTGAACGGTTTCTCTTGCCGGTGCAATGGATTCATCAAAATATGAACCGTATATTGTATTAATTTCCCCAAAATTGTTTAGGTCGGTTACAAAAATTGTTGATTTTACAACATTCTTAAAGGTCATTCCTGCTTCTTGTAAGACGGCATTTAAATTTTCCATTACCTGTTTGGTCTCTTCGGAGATACTATCTGTTTTTAAAATACCACTTTCGGGATGGATAGCAATTTGACCGGAAGTAAAAAGTGTATTATTGATAAACACAGCCTGGCTGTAAGGGCCAATCGGTGCCGGAGCATTTTTAGTTTCTATTATTTTTTTCATAATTGGAATGTATTATGTTTGTATTTGAAATAATTGAATGATTAAATAATTAAAAGATTCAATAATTGATTTATAAATGTTGAGTTTTTAGTTTCCCGTTTTCACGGGAATGACAGTGACTCGTCCTGAGTTTTAAATTAGTTCATTTTCAAATTAACAAATTTTCAAATTGACTCGTTCTGATTTTTATTTACACTTTCTATTAATATTTATACTATTTTTTCACGCAAAGTTTCGCAAAGATTCTTACAAAGTTTCGCAAAGAATAACTTCTATCTATTACTTCCGCCTTCGGTCTTCGGTCTTCAAATCAATCCATCTTCAAATTTTTAAATCAATTTCTTACTTCTTACTCTTTTTTCCTTTAAAACAACCTCTTATCAGGTATTTTTCTTTGATCGTATTTTAGATCACTAAATACACCCGATTTTACTCCGATAAAGAAATAATAAGTAGCCCTGTCTCCAAAAGGAACCCAGTTAAAACTAAAATGCCAACTGTCAAGATCCCGTTCAAAACGCAATTGTGTGTATGTAATACCTTTATTTTCAAAATCATATCCCGAAGAAATTCCAACGTGCCATTTTGGTGAGAATTCCAAGTCACCCGAAACCTGTAATGAATTGGAAGATATCCTGTTATCACCTCTCATGTTACTGTAATTGAGTGAATATCTGAATGAAAAATTCCAGGGCATCGTAGCATTATAAAGTTTGGCTACTTTCACCTCCTCTTTTTGACTGCTTTGAGTCTGATTTCTATTGGTAATATTTTTTCCAAACATATCATCTCCTTGTACGTTTTGAGACTTTTCTTTGTTCTTATCGGAATCGGACTTTTCTTTATTTTTCCCAATCTCTTTACTCGAGATAGAATAATTGGCACTTAAACCGGCATTGGTTAATCTGAACAAGCTCCCCCCGTTATCAATATTGAATTTATTGATCCTGGAGCCGTTTGCATTGATGGCATAAGGATCCATCGATGCGTTGATATTTACATTTAATTTATTGTTTAATATCTGTGTTCCTGCTGTCATCCTTACCGGGCTCCAGTTCAAAGAATCGGCAACCATATTATAACTTGTAGAAAAATTCAGGTTGTTTAACAATTTCACCTTTTTTGCTTCGGTATCTTCATCTGCATCTTTTGGCATTACTTTAGCCTCCAATGAATTGTTTAAAGATAAACCTATACTATTGGATTCACCCCGGGAAGGGCCACCGTAAATTCCGTTTTGAAATTTATTGTAGTCACGAATGTCATTTGGGTCTAAACTCCCTTGGTACTCATCGTAATATTGGCTAAAATCGGGGCGGTAGATATACGCTACAGAAGGCCTCATAGTATGCCTTATTGCCTGCAATCTTCCTTTGTTAAAATTAAACATTCCGTAAACGGTGGTTGAGGCCGAAACGTTTGCATTGTATTCTCTAAAAGTCTCAAAACCGCTAATCGTATCGGTTACAACATCCTCTATGGAATCATCCCATTTTTTATCTATCGTTTTTAAATACCATACTTCTTTATAACTCATATTTGGTGAGATAGTAAGATATTTTAAAGCTTTCATATTAGTTCCCAATGAAATATTTTGCTGCACTCCCGACTGTGCATCTTCAAGCATATCTGCTGAGAGGAAATCTTCACCGGTAGTCGATATCCTGTTTTGTGCAGTCATATTATAAGTAAGGCCAATATTTTGAAGTGCATTCTTCTTAGCTCCTGATCTTGGTGCAAAAGGATAGATCCTGTCCATGTTTACCTGTAAGGAAGGTAAATTCATATCAACTTTGTCTGTATTGGTGTTTTGTGTATGTGTAACGGAAGCATTTAAATTAAATGGTGTGCCTACAAACTTTTTATAATAGTTCACAGAAGAGCTGAAAGTATTTGTCAAATAAAAAGGTGAACTCGATTCATTAAAAGATTGACGGTAGAAATTACTACTACCAAAATTCACGGAAGCAGAAAACCGGGAGTTCGGATTGGATTGTGCCGATTGACTGTGCGACCACCTGATAAAATAATTTGTGGATTTGCTGTAATCGGGTAATCCGAGTTGGCTATTGATCAGATTCTCATACCTCAAACTAAAGTTTCCGGTAAATTTGTAGCGGAGTGCATAATTAGATTCCGCCCTAAGTCCCCAGCTTCCATTGGTGTAAATATCACCGAGTAATGCCAGGTCAAAATAATCGTTTATAGAAAAATAATAACCTCCATTTTGTAAAAAATATCCCTGGTTTCTGTTAGATCCCCAGGTTGGAATTAAAAAACCCGATGCTCTGCCTTTGGTGATAGGAGCATAGAAAAATGGCAGGAACAACGGTGTTGGTACATCGGCTATTACCAGATTACTCATTCCGCCAACAATCTTGCTGTTTGGAATTACTTTAATATTGGATGTTTGAATATAGTAATCGGGATTCTCTTTTTGTGAAGAAGTGAACCTGGCTTTATCTACATAAAATGTACTGTCATTTTCTCTTTTGGTTAGATTTCCGGTAATGATAACTCCCTGTTGCTCGGTTTTGGAACGATAAATTAAGGCTTTTTCGTTCTTGAAATTATATATCAAAGAGTCCTGAACGGTTATTTGAGATCCTTGCTTGAATTCCGGCCTTTGAGTATAATTTCCCAAACTATCGATAATTCCTTTCGCAAATGCCAGGTTAGATCTATAATTTATAATAATAACACCTGCTTTTAGCTCTATGTCTTCATAATACAATTCAGCCTCATTGTAAAGTGTTGCTGTTTCTTTAGTAAAATCATTAGAAACATAATCGAGTGCTTTGTGACGGATATTGCCTTTTAGATATTCTTTACTTATTATTGTACTGTCTATTTTAGTAGTATCAGGAGTTATTATTGCAACACTGTCCGGATTCTTTAAATCGGAATTTTTGATCTTAGCAGGTTTCTCCTGAGTGTAACCCGATAAAATTCCGAAAAAAAATATGATAATAAATTGAACTATGTATCTTATATTTGTGTGCAATACTTTAAATGCTATTTTTGTAAAAAATTATTAAATTTTTAAAGTTACAAACTTACATATATTTTTAAATAAATATTAGATAAAATTATACTATTAAAATAAATGAAATTGAATAAAGCACCCCATAAAATAACGATTAGTCTTCTGTTAACTCTTTCCTTTTTTGGTTTCACTACAGTAAATAATGAGTTGCAGGCTCAGGAAAATTTCACGGTTGTTTTAGATGCCGGTCATGGTGGTAAAGATCCAGGCAGGCCTGCAAAAAATTATAGTGAAAAAGATATTGCCTTAAATGTAGTGCTTTTAACAGGTAAATATCTGAAGCAAAATAATAAACAGATAAAAGTAGTTTATACAAGGGATAAAGATGTTTTTGTTGAGTTAAAGCAACGTGGTAAAATTGCTAATGATGCCGATGCAAACTTATTTGTTTCTGTACATTGTAATGCACACCATACCCAAGCTTACGGAACAGAAACCTATGTGTTGGGGTTACATGCCAATAAACAGAATTTTGAAGTAGCAAAGCACGAGAACTCCGTAATCTTTTTAGAAGATAATTACCAGGAAAAATACGAAGGGTTTGATCCAAATTCTCCCGAAGCAGTTATTGGAATGACAATGATTATGGAAGATTATTTGGATGAAAGCTTAATGGTAGCAAGCTATATTCAGAACAACTTCACCAATAATTTAAAAAGGAAGAGCAGGGGAGTTAAACAAGCAGGATTTGTGGTTTTGCATCAAACATTTATGCCAAGTGTGTTGATTGAAACAGGTTTTATATCTAATAAGAGTGAGGGAGAATTCTTAAACTCAAAAAGCGGCCAGGAAAAAGTGTCAAAAGAAATTGCTAATGCCATATTAAAATATAAAAAGCATTTAGACGAAAACAGGGTAGTTGATATACAAAAAGAAATACCGGATGTTAAAGCAGAAAAAGTTGTTTATTTTGGGATTAATTTTAAAGTGCAAATAGCTACAGGAAGAAGAAAATTAGCTTTAAAATCGTATAACTTTAAAGGTCTGGAGGGTGTTGAACGCGAAAAAGTAGGTAGTATGTATAGATATTACTATGGCAAAACAAGCAGTTACGAAGAAATTAAGAAAATACAGCTTAAGGCAAAAAAACAAGGTTATCCTTCTGCGTTTTTAGTTGCTTTTAAAAATGGTGAAAAAGTGGATGTGAGTGAAGTATTAAAAGAAGGAAAAGGTAATTAACTTTTTTACTCATGTAAATTATTTGTATTATTGTTATACTAAATTCATTGTTTTGAAACGAACATGGATAAATTTAATTAATTATTTCATTTAGGGAAATGATTAAATTTTTCATGAGAGAACGAAGTGGTAATACACGTTCTCTGTTTTTTAATTAGTTCATATTTAAGTAATTATAAAAATTTAAACGTGTGAAAATATCCAGAGAACTTAAAACCGGTATTGTAGCAATTTTAATAATCATTCTTTTTGTTTGGGGGTATAACTTTTTAAAAGACAGGAGCCTTACAGATAAAACAAGGATATTTTATGCTGAATACGAAAATGTGCAAGGCCTAATCCCAACAAGTATGATAACAATCAATGGGTTAAAAGTTGGCAAAGTTTCGGATATTACTTTTCATCCTACAAAACCCGGAATCCTGGTGGTACATATGGAATTGAAGAATGAAATTGAATTTACAAAAAACAGTGTTGCTCAGATCTATAGCCCTGATTTTATAAGTGGTAAATCAATAAAGATAGAATTAGTAGAAGATAATACTGAAATTGCCCAAAATCAAGATACACTTATAGGTATTGTAGATGAGGGTATCTTAGGAATGCTGAATGAACAAATAGCACCATTACAGAGTAAAGTTGAAAGTTTTGTTGTTGATACTGATTCTGTTATGATGAATATAAATAAGATCCTCGATGCAAAAAATCGAGAGAATATTGCAGAGTCTCTGCAAAGGTTAAAAGCTTCTTTGTCGAGATTGAACAATATCACAAAAAGTGTAGATGGACTCTTGGATAGTAATGAGGAAAAATTTGATTCAATATTAGCAAATGCAGATATTACGATGCGCAATTTTTCGCAAATATCAGATTCTCTTAAAAAATCAGACCTTCCGCAAACTTTCGCGAAATTACAGACCAGTCTTAGCGGCTTGAGTGCAATGATTGACAGTATTCAAGGAGGTAGTGGAAACGCAGGTAAATTATTAACCGATGAAGAATTATATGATAATTTGACAGGAGCTTCTAAAGAGTTGGAAGAACTTTTACGTGAGTTTAAAGAGCACCCTAAAAGATTTGTCCATTTTTCAGTTTTTGGTAAAAAAGAAAAATCTTACCAGGAAACTCCATCTGAAAATTAGAAATAATATTTTAAGGGAATGCTCTAATGTTGCAATGCTTCAATGCTATAATGTTATAATTCAATTATTACCTCATTAAATCATCACCTCATTACATAGCAAAACGGTTGATAACTATTAATAAGTTTTTAGTTTGCTTTTTTCAATATTTATTAGTTTTATAAAAGTTTTATAATACATTATAAATCTTTAATTTAATAAATAACATATCGAAAAAACTATTACATGCATTTCATCCCTAATATACTTTTTGCCATTCTACTGGTAGTAGGAATTGTTTTTTTTGTAAAAAATGTTAAAAAATTAATTAGAAATATAAAGTTAGGAAAAGATATTGATCGCAGCGATAATTCTTCCGAACGCTGGAAAAATATGATCAATATCGCTTTAGGGCAATCTAAAATGGTAAGTCGCCCTGTTTCGGGAATTCTTCACATTATTGTTTATGCCGGATTTATCATCATTAATATTGAAGTTCTAGAAATCATTATTGATGGTTTATTTGGAACACATCGGGTTTTTGCTTTTGCAGGAGGTTTGTATAACTTCTTAATTGGCTCTTTTGAATTTCTCGCCTTTTTGGTTTTAGTTTCTGTAATTATATTTTGGATAAGAAGAATGGTACTTCGAATTCCAAGATTCTGGAGTAAGGAAATGACATCCTGGCCAAAAAATGATGCATTGAATATTTTGTATTTCGAAATGGTTTTGATGTCTTTGTTCTTAATAATGAACGCAGCCGATTTTAATTTACAACAAATGGGATCTGCACATTATATTGAAGCCGGGGCTTTTCCAATTAGTAAATATATTGCGGGTTGGTTGCCTGAAGGCGAAGGAACTTTAATATTTATTGAAAGAGCTGCCTGGTGGATTCATGTTATAGGAATCTTTATCTTCTTAAATTATTTATATTATTCTAAACATTTGCATATTTTATTAGCTTTTCCTAATACTTATTATGCAAATTTAAAACCTAAAGGTGAATTTGATAATTTACAATCGGTTACCGATGAAGTGAAGATGATGTTAGATCCTAATGCAGATCCTTTTGCAGCACCTGCTGAATCTGAAGAAAATGCAGATCCGGGAATATTTGGTGCAAATGATGCAACCGATCTAACATGGATTCAATTGATGAATGCTTATACCTGTACAGAGTGTGGTAGATGTACTTCTGTATGTCCGGCAAATCAAACAGGAAAAGAGCTCTCTCCAAGGGCAATCATGATGAAAACACGTGATCGTATTGAAGAAATTGGTAGAAATATTGATAAAAACGGATCATTTGAAGATGATAATAAAACACTGTTCGATACAATAAGTAATGAAGAGATATGGGCTTGTACAAGTTGTAATGCCTGTGTAGATGCCTGCCCGGTTAATATCGATCCATTGTCTATTATTGTTGATCTGAGAAGGTATCTGGTAATGGAGCAATCTGCAGCACCACAAGAGTTGAATATGATGATGACCAATATTGAAAATAACGGTGCACCATGGCAATACAATCAAATGGATAGGTTGATCTGGAAAGACGAATAAAAGAAATTAAAAAATAAAAATTTAAAGATTGAAATATTGGAAAGTGATTATTCAATCATTCAATCATTTAATCATTAAATAAGAATACATGAAAGTACCAACAATGGCTGAAATGATGGCTGAAGGCAAAACTCCCGAAGTTTTATTCTGGGTAGGATGTGCCGGAAGCTATGATGATAGAGCTAAAAAAATAACCAAAGCATTTGTAAAACTTTTAAACAAAGCAAATGTTGAATTCGCAGTTTTAGGTACTGAAGAGAGCTGTACAGGTGACCCTGCAAAAAGAGCCGGAAATGAATTTTTATTCCAGATGCAGGCAATGACCAATATTGAGGTTTTAAATGCTTATGAAGTAAAAAAGATAGTAACTGCTTGTCCGCATTGTTTTAATACTTTAAAGAATGAATACCCCGGTTTAGGTGGGAATTATGAGGTGTTACATCATACCGAGTTCTTAAAAACCTTGTTGGATGAAGGCAGACTTACCGTAGAAGGAGGAAGCTTTAGCGGACAAAGAATCACTTTCCACGATCCTTGTTATTTAGGAAGGGCAAATGATATCTATGAAGCTCCAAGAGAATTACTTCAAAAATTAGAGGTAGAACTTATTGAGATGAAGCGTTGCAAAAGTGATGGCCTTTGTTGTGGAGCAGGTGGTGCACAAATGTTTAAAGATTCAGAAAAAGGAGAAAAAGAAATATTTGTGGAACGTACAGAAGATGCCATGGAGGTTAATCCAAATATTATTGCAACCGGTTGCCCATTTTGTAATACGATGCTAACAGACGGATTAAAAGATAAAGAAAAAGAAGGAGAAATAAGAGTTTTAGACATTGCAGAGATCATGGCATCTGCTGATGATTTATAATTTTATAGGATATAAATTAAAAATATTATGCCTTTCATAGACGACAAGGACTTAGCAAATCTTTACGATGAGGTTGATAAAGGAAAATCTGCTATAGATACCTTAACCACTGAATTAGAAGAGGAGACAAACCAAAATTCAATTTTAAAGAAGCATCGATATATATTGGCTGCTTTTAGTTTATTGTTTTTGATATTAGTTGTTTGGTCTTTTCTGCCTAAGAATGTAGATATTAATGAAGAATACCTGATTAAGAACAATCTGAGTTTGATTAATACCGATTCTTTGCATGAGTTGCGTAGAGAAGTTGATAAAATTAGAATTGAGGAATCTGCTGTAAAATCAATTAAGGATCTGCCTCTTGTTTATAGTGTACAGATTGGAGCTTATACTAACTTTGCTACGAACTTATTTTCTGATGAGTTTTCTCATCTGTCAGAATTTGAAGACGAAGGTATGAGTAAATTTGCTTTGGGTAATTTTGGTACCTATAAAGAAGCTGTACAGTTAAGAAGCGACCTGAAACGAATGGGCTTTGCCGATTGTTTTATTATCGCAAAATCTTATGGTGAACCGGTGAATATGAAAGAAGCCTTAGAGCTTACAGGTGAAAAATGGATTAGAGGAAATTAATTTTTAGTTTAAATTCGATGATCAATAAATGGCTAAAGGCTGCGCGTTTACGAACTTTACCCTTATCACTTTCCGGAATAATATTAGCCAGTCTTTTGGCTTATGCCGAAGGTTTTTTTAATTGGAAAATATTTGTTTTTGCTGTATTGACCACAATCGGATTTCAGATTATTTCAAATTTTGCAAATGACTACGGTGATGGAGTGAAAGGAACGGATAACGAAGACAGAATTGGCCCTCAAAGAGCAATACAGAGTGGGGAAATTACCCCAAAGCAAATGAAAAATGCTGTTGTTGTTTCTACAATCCTGACCTTAATAGCAGCGATAGCTCTTATCTATTTTTCTTTTGGGAAGAATAATTTTCTGTTTTCTTTGATATTCTTCTTTTTGGGAATCGCAAGTATAGTTGCAGCAGTAAAATATACGGTAGGCAGTAAAGCCTATGGATATGTTGGCCTGGGCGATGCATTTGTGTTTCTTTTCTTTGGTCTGCTGAGTGTATGTGGTACATACTTTCTTTATATGAAACAACTGGACTATACCATTTTTTTACCTGCTTTTTCAGTAGGACTGTTAAGTGTAGGAGTATTGAATTTAAATAATATGAGAGATGCAGCCTCTGATATAAAATCAGGAAAAAATACCCTGGTTGTTAAAATAGGGGATAAGACTGCTAAATATTATCACTATTTTTTAATTCTGGGAGCATTTTTGTTTGCGGTTTTATACTATGTTATTCACTTTTATTCAGTGAAGCAGTTTATTTTTATCCTTGCTTTTATACCAATCTTCAGACATTTATTGTTTGTTTATAAAAATAGTGAGCCAAAAGATCTTGACCCCGAATTAAAAAAGTTAGCCTTAAGCACTTTGTTATTTTCAGTTTTATTTGGTTTGGGACAGGCTATTTAAAAATATGACAAACTTTATATAGAATAAAAGATAAAATAGTCTATTTTTGTTATGATTTGATCAAATAATGAAAAAGATAATTTTCACACATTTATTTTTAAACCTGTATTTGTTGGTACTTATTCAACCGGCTATACCTGTTATTGAGTATTTTGTCAACTATGATTATATAGTAGAAGAATTGTGTGAAAATAGAGATAAACCGCTTTTGGCCTGTAATGGTAAATGTTATTTGGAAAAGCAAGTAACGAAACAGCAAAATTTAGATCATAAAGAGGAAGCACCGGTTCCGCCAAAGGTAGATCTTGAAAAATTCCTAACATTAAATACAAAGAAATTCATCTACCAGGTATTTGAAGAAATATACATAAAAAAAACACCTTCATATTATTTGTCATTAGAAGAAAATACTTTTATTGATTCCCTTTTAAGGCCGCCAATTTCTTAAGTTATTTATACTATCCAATATTTAAACGATATAGTTCTTTTATTTTGCTATACATTCATCTTGAATGATGTAATGGGTGAATAATACAGAAAACACAATATCCTAATCATTATATCATTCTATCATTGCATCATTGCATCATTCACTCATTGTAGCATTAATTAAATGAATCTCAATATTATCGTTTAAAAAACTTATAACAATAACTTATAATTAAAATTGAGTATGAAAAATATTTTTATGACAATTGTTGTGTTCTTTTGTTTGACTATATCAGCAAATGCACAACAGTCCACTATAACAGGGAAGATTATCGATAAAAACGGTAATTTACTTGAAAATATAGTTATTAAACTTGAAGATTCCGAAATTCATACAGAAACAAACAGTAATGGTGTGTTTCAAATAACTGCGGTTGAAAGAGAGAAAGCAATAATAAGCCATGTTTCTTATATACCGATAACTGTTTCCTTAATAAATGAAATGACCATTGTTTTAGAAGAGAAAAATATTGAATTGGATGCAATTATTATAAAAACAGATCCTCATGGAGATATTACACATTCTGAAATTGTATATGATGATGTTAAAGCCGTAACACAACCAAGAAATGTAAGTGACCTATTTAAAGAAATTCCGGGCTTTGCAATTCAAAAAAGGGGGGCATACGCTTCAGAGCCTTTTTTTAGAGCTTTTAAGTATGAGCAACTGAATGTGCAATATGATGGTGGTATGAAAATTTTGAACGCCTGCCCTAATAGAATGGATCCAATTACTACACATGTTATTCCTGAAGAAATTAGCAGAATTGAAATTATAAAAGGGCCTTTTACTGTTCGGTTTGGTCAGAATTTTGGAGGTATAGTTAATATGGTTTCTAAATCCATGGCCGATCAGAAATTAGGATTTAGCGGAAATATGGAAACCGGTTTTGA
>JBDLIB010000090.1:0-12613 GCA_039715085.1 Bacteroidota bacterium
TTTTTTTTGCAATCAACTGATATTCGCCCAAATAGCTTTATTTTTATTTATTTGCACATAGGTATTGTGAATATTCCTGTTTTCCTTAGCCGACAAATTGGGGTCTTTTTCCAACACATCCAACGCGACATTCCTAGCTTTTTGTAAGATTCCGGTATCTTTCACGATATCTGCAATCCTTAAATTTAACACACCGCTTTGCTGGGTTCCCATCATGTCTCCCGGGCCTCGTAATTTAAGATCGACTTCCGCAATTTTAAAGCCATCGTTGGTCTCTGTCATGGTTTGCAACCTGGTTTTAGCATCGCTGCTCAACTTATGTCCCGACATCAGAATACAGTAACTCTGATCGGCTCCACGCCCTACCCTGCCCCGTAATTGATGTAATTGCGACAAACCAAACCTTTCAGAACTTTCAATTACCATTACACTGGCATTTGGAACGTTAACACCAACTTCAATCACAGTGGTTGCAACCATGATCTGGGTTTCACCATTAACAAAACGTTGCATTTCATAATCTTTATCGGCAGGTTTCATTTTTCCATGAACAATACTTACCCGGTATTTTGGTAAAGGAAATTCACGAACAATACTTTCATACCCGTCCATCAGATCTTTATAATCCAGTTTTTGAGATTCTTCAATCAACGGATACACAATATAAATCTGTCTTCCCTTAACAATCTCATCTTTTAGAAACTTAAAAACACTGAGCCTGTTATTGTCAAAACGATGCACCGTTTTTATAGCTTTTCTTCCGGGAGGCAATTCATCTATCACCGATATGTCCAGATCACCGTAAACACTCATTGCCAGGGTTCGTGGAATCGGGGTTGCGGTCATCACCAAAATATGTGGTGGCAATTCATTTTTCATCCACATTTTTGCTCTTTGAGCTACACCAAAACGGTGCTGTTCATCAATTATAGCCAGACCAAGATTTTTAAACTTTACTTTATCTTCGAAAACAGCATGGGTACCAATTAGAATGTTGAGCTCACCATTTTCAAGACTTTCGTGAATTATTTTCCTTTCGGAAGCTTTTGTCGATCCTGTTAATAATCTTACAGTCACATTCATTTCCTGTAATAATTCATTAACAGCGTTATAATGCTGAATAGCAAGTATTTCTGTAGGTGCAATCAAAGTTGCCTGAAAATTATTATCCAAAGCAATTAATATGGTCAATACGGCAACAATAGTCTTTCCTGATCCTACATCTCCCTGTAGCAATCGGTTCATTTGCGCTGCAGAACCCAGATCTTTTCTTATCTCTTTTAATACTTTTTTTTGCGCATTTGTAAGAGCAAAAGGCAGGTAATTATTATAAAATTGATTAAAATTTTCACCAACTTTATCAAAAACATAACCTTTGATCTTACTTTTTCGAACCAGCTTTTTTCTAATCAGTTGCAACTGAATAAAAAATAATTCTTCAAACTTTAATCTTTGCTGAGCCTTGGTAAGTAATTCCTGACTTTTTGGAAAATGTATATTGAACATCGCTTCGCTTTTGCTGAGCAAATTCAGATCCTTAATCAATCCTTCCGATAAAGTTTCCCCGAATTTTCCATTGATATCTACAAATAAAACTTGCATTGATTTTTGCATCACTCTATTGGTAAAACCTTTATTGCTAAGCTTTTCAGTTGAAGGATAGACCGGCTGCATGGCAGTACGCAAATTCTTTTTGTATTCACTTACCAGTTCCATTTCAGGGTGTGGTATACTGAACATTCCGTTAAAATAATTGGTTTTTCCAAAGATCACATAAGGTGTATTGATCTTAATATTATCTTTTATCCACTTTGAACCACGAAACCATACCAGTTCCATCCTTCCGGTTTCATCAACAAATGTTGCCACTAACCTGCTGCCTCTTTTTTGTTTTACAGATTTCAGATCGATAATTTTGCCTATGACCTGAACCTCAGAACTATTTTGCTGCAGCTGATTAATTTTGAAAAACTGCGTTCGGTCAATATATCTGTTCGGAAAATTATTTACAAAATCGGCATAAGTAAAAATACCAAGCTCTTTGCCCAACAATTCGGCTCGTGCAGGACCAACTCCTTTTAAATATGCTATGGAAGTATGTAAACTAATTAGATATATTTTAGTTATTTGATTGTATAAAAATAAATAAAATGTTAAAACTAACAAATTGAAATTTTTCTGATATTTTTGTGAAAATTTCACATTGAAAATAAAAAACATGCAAGCAAAATTACACTACTTTTTTCTACTTATATTTCTTGCCTTTCAAAACATTCTAAATGCTCAAAGTGAAGAAAACAAAAGACCAACTGATATCCAACATTATCAATTTGAAATTACAGTTAATGATACCACAAATATAATTGAAGGTATTGCAACGATATCATTTAAACCAAAAACACCAAATAATGATCTAAATTTAGATTTTTCTTCAAAAAATAATGAAGGGAAAGGAATGTCTGTAAAAAAAGTTTTGCTCAATAATGAGCCTGTTTCTTTCCGGCATCATAATGATC
Source organism: Bacteroidota bacterium (assembly GCA_039715085.1). Lineage (GTDB taxonomy): Bacteria > Bacteroidota > Bacteroidia > Flavobacteriales > Flavobacteriaceae > Namhaeicola. The sequence goes on from JBDLIB010000090.1 coordinate 2,517, forward strand.
AGTTAATTATTCCAACAAATAAAATTTTAACAGATTCACTGCAGATTTGTAAAGTAACATATCAAGGTATCCCTCAGGATGGTTTGATAATTTCAAAAAACAAGTTTGGTGACCGTACTTTTTTTGCAGATAACTGGCCTGACAGAGCACATAACTGGATTCCATGTGTTGAGGATCTTTCCGACAAAGCTTATGTCGATTTTATTGTAAAAGCACCTAATTATTATCAGGTTATTGCCAATGGAAGTTTAAAAGAGAAAGTAAATATTAATGATAATTACACACTACATCATTATGCCTCAAAAACACCTTTACCAACCGATGTTATGGTTATTGGAATTGCAAGATTTGCTGTTCAAAATTTAGAAGAAATTGACCAAATACCGGTTTCTACCTGGGTTTTCCCTCAAAATAAGGATAAGGGATATTTTGATTATGCCCAGGCAACTTCTGTATTAGATTATTATATCAAAAATATTGCCCCTTTCCCATTTAGTAAATTAGCAAATGTGCAATCAAAGACCCGTTTTGGAGGTATGGAAAATGCAAGTGCCATTTTTTATTCCGAACGTTCTGTTACCGGCAGAAGAGACCAGGAAACTCTTATTGCGCATGAAATTGCCCATCAATGGTTTGGTGATTCTGCAACACAAACCGACTGGTCCCACTTATGGTTGAGCGAGGGGTTTGCTACTTATTTTACTAATCTGTATTTAGAACATAAATATGGAGAAGAGAAGTTAAAAGAGCGCATGACCAACGAAAGAAAAAAAGTAATTCGTTTTTCTGAAAAGCAACTCACCCCTGTTATCGATAACACTGATAATTATATGAAACTTTTAAATGCAAATTCCTATGAAAAAGGTGCCTGGACCTTACATATGTTAAGAAGAAAAATTGGAGACGAAATGTTTTGGAAAGGGATTAGAGCTTATTATAAAAAATATCAATTTAGCAATGCCGATTCATCTGATTTTAAGAATGTTATGGAGGATGTCTCCGGAAAGGAACTTGATCTTTTCTTTGATCAATGGTTGTTGGGAACCGGTCAACCTGAATTGAAACTTAAATGGAAAAATAAAAAAAATCAAACCAATATCATCGTTGAACAAATTCAAAAAAGCGAGACAGTTTTTCAATTCCCATTAGAATTAAAACTTATTTTAAAAGATGGCTCATCAAAAAATGAAAAATTATCTATCAATAAAAATAGACAAGAATTTATGGTTCCTGGTTCCTCTAAAGTAAAAGAAATTATCATTGATCCTAATGTGAATTTACTCTATAAATCTGCTAATCAATAGATAATAACACAAATGAACCTAGATGAATTAAAATATTTTCTCGACGAAAAAGTAGCGCAATACAATAATCCAAAATTTATTGAAAGTGATCCTATTCAGATACCCCACCGTTTTGAACTTAAGGAAGATATTGAAATTGCAGGTTTTTTGACAGCAACAATTGCGTGGGGAAAAAGAAAAATGATCATCAATAATGCAAATAAGATTTTGGATTATTTGGGAAATTCCCCTTACGATTTTATAATGTATCACAATGAAAATCAGTTGGATAAAATTGAAGGCTCTATCCATCGCACATTCAATGCTACTGACTTTAAGTTCTTTATAAAATCTCTTCAAAATATTTATCAGAACCATAACGGTTTGGAAGCTGTTTTTGCAAAATATGCCAAAAAAGAAACGCTACAACCCGCAATTCACGAATTTAAAAAGATCTTTTTTGAAATAGAACACCCACATAGAACCCAAAAACATATCTCCGACCCTCTAAAAAATTCCGCAGCAAAGCGTATAAACATGTTCTTACGCTGGATGGTTAGAAATGATGAAGCCGGAGTTGATCTTGGAATCTGGAAAAGCTTATCTCCTTCTCAGCTTTCCTGTCCGTTGGATGTTCATTCGGGAAATGTTTCCAGAAAATTAGGTTTACTAACACGAAAACAAAACGATGCAAAAGCCTTACTGGAACTCGATACAAACCTTAGAAAAATGGATGCTGATGACCCTGTAAAATACGACTTTGCCCTTTTTGGGTTGGGGGTTTTTGAAAGTTTCTAAAGTTAATTTGAAGATGTGTTGATTTGAAAATTGCTTAAATTTTTTTTTAGCGAACTTTGCGAGAACTTTGCGCTCCTTGTGGTTAAAAGATAATTGGTTAATTTGGAAATTAAACAATTTGAAGATTTGAAAATGAAATGATTTGAGGTGATTTGAAAATTTGAAAATGTAAAAAACATAAAAATCAAAATTCACAACCAATACTAAGCACTCAAAACTTAAAACTCAAAATTGCGTATAGCTTACAGCCTATTGCTTAAAGCATTTAAAAACTTTCACTTTTGACTTTGGACTTTCGACTACATTTAACGTATCTTTGCAGCCTTAAATTTTTATAACATGCGCCTACACAGAACATTAGTTTTTGCAGTGATCAATGCTTTAGATCAGATCTATAACGAAGGAGAATACGCCGATAAAGTGGTTCAAAAAACCTTAAAGATAGATAAACGCTGGGGTGTTAGAGATAGAAAATTTATTGCCGAAACTATCTACGAAATGGTTCGCTACAAGCGTTTATACAATGAAATTGCAGGTACAAAAGATCATTATTCAAGAGAAAACTTATGGAAGAATTTTACAGCCTGGGCAATTTTAAAAGGATATCAATTACCCGACTGGAAGCAATTTGAAGGAGTTCCTGCCAGGAGGATCAAAGGCAAATTTGATGAACTCACTAAAATCAGAAAATTCAGAGAATCTGTGCCCGACTGGATGGATGAAGTTGCATCTAAAGAATTAGGCGAAGTGAGATGGGAAAAAGAAATACACGAATTAAACCAACAGGCGAGAGTAATTTTAAGGGTTAATACTTTAAAAACGAATAAACATCTTTTACAAAAAGAACTGGCCTCTGAAGATGTTGAAACAGAATTTTTACAAAACCAACCGGATGCTTTGGTTCTAACCGAACGTAAAAATGTATTTATGACCAAAGCCTTTAAAAAAGGTTTATTTGAAGTACAGGATGCCTCTTCTCAATTGGTTGCGCCATTTTTGGATGTAAAACCCGGACAAAGAGTGATCGACACATGCGCCGGTGCCGGGGGTAAGACATTGCACCTTGCATCATTGATGGAGAACAAAGGACAAATTATTGCTTTGGATATTTATGAGCATAAATTAAAAGAGCTCAAAAAAAGAGCCAAAAGAGATGGTGCCCATAATATTGATATTCGCCCAATTGAAAGCACAAAAATTACCAAAAAATTAAAAAATACTGCCGATAGAGTTTTGATCGATGCACCTTGCAGCGGTTTGGGAGTGATCAAAAGAAACCCTGACAGCAAATGGAAACTGCAACCTGAATTTTTAGATAAGATCAGAAATACACAAGCCGAAATCTTAGACAGCTACTCGAATATGGTAAAAAATGGTGGTAAATTAGTTTACGCCACCTGTTCAATTCTACCTTCAGAAAATGAAGAACAAGTGGAGAAATTCTTAAAAAATCATCCCGAATTTAAATTGATTGAAGACAAAAAGGTTTCGCCTGTGGAAACCGGTTTCGACGGCTTTTATATGGCTTTGATGGAGAAAGTTGGAAGTTAAGTTGATTTGAAGATGTGCTGATTTGAAAATTTGAAAATTGGTTAATTCAAAACTTGCCATACGTCTTCGGGATCAACACTAATTGTTCATTATTAAGCATTAAAACATTTCATAATTATATCATTGTAGCATTGTAGCAGTAAAGCATTTAAAGGTTTAGCTGACTACACAGAATATAAGCGATTACCTGCCTTTTTAGCGTGTAAAACCATCTCTTACAGATTACACAGATACGCTATAACCTTTTCCGAATTATTCATTAGATGACTCTAGCCGGTGCGGTACTTAGTCATCTGATGAATTCTTTATTTCAAATTTTAAATTTTGAATTAACAATTTTCTTTGGGATTTATGTAAATTTGCTTTTTTAAAAATTTCATCATAATCCATTCAAAAAATGATCTATTTTTTTGCTAAAAACGATACCGTTTATGCAGTTTCGAAACAAACCGAAATAAACGAAGAAACCTCAAAAAAACTAACCTGGCTTTTCGGAAACGCTACTCAAATTAAGGGAAAAGAAATTAAAGGCTATTTTGTTGGGCCACGAAAAGAGATGATCAGTCCGTGGAGTACCAATGCGGTTGAGATAACACAAAACATGGGAATTGAGGGTATTTCTCGTATTGAAGAATTCTTTAAAAAAGATACGGATCATCCAGATTACGACCCGATGATCAGGCATTTTTATGATAATTTGGATCAGGAAATTTTTAAGGTAGATATTGAACCCGAAGCCATTTTAGAAATTGACGATATTGAAGCATACAACAAAAAAGAAGGGTTAGCTTTGAATGGTGAAGAAGTAAAGTACTTAGAAGATCTCTCCAAAAAATTAAATAGAAAACTAACCGACTCTGAAATTTTTGGATTTTCACAGGTTAATTCAGAGCATTGTCGCCATAAGATTTTCAACGGTACATTTGTGATTGATGGAGAAGAAAAACCAAATTCTCTATTCAGCATGATCAAAAAAACATCTGTTGAAAACCATAATACAATTATTTCTGCCTATAAAGACAATGTTGCTTTTATCGACGGGCCTACCATCGAACAATTTGCTCCAAAATCGGCTGACAAGCCCGATTTTTACGAAAACAAAGATATTAAATCGGTTATTTCGCTTAAAGCGGAAACACACAACTTTCCCACTACCGTAGAACCATTTAACGGTGCTGCAACAGGTTCGGGAGGTGAAATCCGAGACAGGCTTGCAGGAGGAAAAGGTTCCTTACCCCTAGCCGGAACTGCTGTTTATATCACCCCTTATTCACGATTAGAAAATTCCCGCCCATGGGAAAACATGAAAGAAAGAGATTGGCTATACCAAACACCTATCGATCTTTTGATCAAAGCTTCAAATGGTGCCTCCGACTTTGGAAATAAATTCGGGCAACCGTTAATCTCGGGTTCTGTATTGACTTTCGAGCACGAAGAACACAACCGTAAATTAGGTTATGACAAAGTAATTATGCTGGCCGGAGGAATTGGATATGGAAAAGAAAAGGATAGTTTAAAAGACAGGCCAACCGAAGGAGATTCCATCGTAATTCTTGGTGGAGATAATTACAGAATTGGTATGGGTGGTGCTGCTGTTTCCTCGGCGGACACAGGTGAATTTGACAGTGCCATTACTTTAAATGCCGTGCAACGTTCTAACCCCGAAATGCAAAAGCGTGCTGCAAATGCAATCAGGGCGATGGTGGAAAGTGATGATAACAAAATTGTTTCTATCCATGATCACGGAGCAGGTGGGCATTTAAATTGCTTATCGGAATTAGTGGAAGAAACAGGTGGTGAGATTAATCTGGATGCCCTACCTGTTGGGGATAAAACCCTTTCTGCCAAAGAAATTATAGGTAATGAATCCCAGGAAAGAATGGGATTGGTGATCCACGAAAAAGATATTGATTATTTACACAAAGTTGCCGACAGAGAGAGATCTCCAATCTATGATGTAGGTAAAGTGACCAAAGATTTCCGCTTCTCTTTTAAATCGGAAAAAACAGGAAAAAGTCCAATGAATTTTGACCTGATGGATATGTTTGGAAGTTCACCTCATACCTACATGCGTGACAATAATTTGACAAGAAACTATCAAAAAGTAGAATATTCTGCTGATGAAATTTACGAATATGTAAGTCAGGTTTTACAATTAGAAGCTGTTGCCTGTAAGGATTGGCTGACCAATAAAGTAGATCGTTGTGTTGGCGGAAAAGTTGCCAAACAACAATGTGCAGGATCTTTGCAATTGCCATTGAACGATGTTGGTGTAATGGCTCTGGATTACAAAGGTGAAAAGGGCATTGCAACTTCAATCGGACATTCACCAATAAGTGCTTTGATCGATGAAAGAGCCGGTTCGAGAAATTCGATTGCTGAGTCTTTAACCAATATTATCTGGGCTCCGCTTGAAGATAATTTAAAATCTGTTTCGCTTTCTGCCAACTGGATGTGGCCATGTAAAAATGAAGGGGAAGATGCTCGTCTGTACAATGCCGTTGAGGCCGTTTCTAAATTTGCTATCGATCTGGGAATCAATGTTCCTACCGGAAAAGATTCCTTATCGATGAAGCAAAAATATCCTAATGAAGATGTAATTTCTCCTGGAACGGTAATTATTTCAGCAGCCGGGCAATGCTCTGATATCAATAAAGTTGTGGAGCCTGTTTTTCAAAAAACAGAGAACAATGCAATTTACTATGTGGATCTTTCAAAAGATGATTTCAAATTGGGAGGATCTACTTTTGCACAGGTAAGAAATAAAGTTGGTGCAGAAACCCCATCGGTTAATGATACTGCTTATTTTAAAAACGTATTCAACACGATTCAGGAATTGATCAAAAATGACCTGATCATTGCAGGTCACGATATTTCTGCAGGAGGTTTGATCACTACTTTGTTGGAAATGTGTTTTGCCGATAATAATCTAGGTGCAAAAATTGACCTAAGCAGTATTGTTGAAAAAGATGCTGTTAAGATCTTATTTGCTGAAAACAGCGGAATTATTTTCCAGACAAACAATGATGCTGAAGTTGAAAAGATGTTAAACGAAAATAATATTGAATTCCATAATATTGGTTATGCTGTAGCGGATGAAAAATTAGAAATATCAAATTTTAATCTAAGCTTTGACATTTCTGAATATCGTGATACATGGTATAAAACCTCTTATTTGTTAGACGATAAACAAACTGCCAATGATCTGGCAAAAGATCGTTTTAACAACTATAAAGAACAACCTTTAAATTTTAAGTTTCCTAATCATTTTACAGGAAAAGCCCCTGTAATTGAAGCAAGTAAACCTCGGCCAAAAGCAGCGATCATTCGTGAAAAAGGTTCAAATAGTGAACGTGAGATGGCAAATGCCATGTTCCTGGCAGGTTTTGATGTAAAAGATGTGCACATGACTGACCTGATAAGCGGAAGAGAAACCCTTGAAGACATCCAATTCATTGGTGCTGTGGGAGGTTTTTCAAATTCGGATGTTCTCGGTTCGGCAAAAGGTTGGGCCGGAGCATTTCTATACAATGAAAAAGCAAATAAAGCATTAAAGAACTTCTTTGATAGAGAAGATACACTATCCGTTGGTATTTGTAATGGTTGTCAGCTTTTTGTGGAATTAGAAATGATCAACCCCGATCATGAAGAGAAACCAAAAATGCTACACAACGATTCTCATAAACACGAAAGCGGATTCACCTCAGTAAAAGTTCAGGAAAATAATTCTGTAATGTTATCGAATTTAGCCGGAAGTACTTTGGGAGTTTGGATCTCTCATGGAGAAGGTAAATTCAGTTTCCCTTATGCAGAAGAAAAATACAATATTGTAGCCAAATACGGTTATGAAGATTATCCTGCTAATCCAAACGGATCGGACTTTAACACGGCTATGATGGCAAGTGATGACGGTAGACACTTAGTGATGATGCCACACATTGAACGCTCTACTTTTCAATGGAACTGGGCAAATTATCCTGAAGGGAGAAAGGATGAAGTTAGTCCATGGGTGGAGGCATTTGTGAATGCAAGGAAATGGATCGAGAAATAACCAAAATTCGAAATTAAAAATTTAAGATTTGAAATCTTATAAATAAAATTTATAAGCCACAACATTTGAATGTTGTGGCTTTTTTATTCAGAAAAATATACTTTTTTCAAATTACATTCTGATTATTTTTTTAGTAAACCATAGATTTTTTGTAATTTTAATACCAATAAAACTCTTCTTCAGGTATTTGAAGAAAAATTAATATTCCCCTCAAAAAACACCAAAATGGACTCTGAGCGTTCCATGGATAATATATTTATCGAAAAAGTCAATAGTATTATTGAAGCTAACCTCGAGAACGAACATTTCGGTGTAAAAGAATTAGCAGGAAGTATTGCTATGAGCAGCTCTCAATTGTATCGTAAATTGACTGCATTAACCGGAAAATCCACAAGCCAGTTTATTCGTGAATACCGGCTTAAAAAAGCCATGGAAATGTTACAAAATAATGTGGCTACAGCTTCTGAGATCGCTTACAGGGTAGGATTTAACAGCCCTACTTATTTCAATACATGTTTTAGTGAATATTATGGTTTTCCACCGGGGGAAGTTAAGATCAGGGTAGCATCCAAAATATCTGAAGAGAATCAAGCATCAATAAAGGAAAAAACTTTAAGAACTCCACAAGAGAAAGAAAAATCAAGAAAAAAAATGACCCTGATTTTCTCTTTGATTGTCCTGATCTTTATTATCATTTCTTTTATAACTTACAGCTATGTGACAGAAAACGTTAAAGCGGAAAAAGAAGAAATACCAACCAATGAAAAATCTATAGCAATACTTCCATTCAAAAATCTTAGTGATAATAAGGATAATCAGTTTTTTGCCAATGGTGTTATGGAAGCCATACAAAATAACTTAAATAAGATCGCTGATCTTAGGGTTATATCTGAAACAACTATGAAACAATATAGTGAAAATACCAAAACTGCTCCTGAAATTGCCGAGGAACTGAATATTTCCCATTTACTGGAAGCAAGTGTACAACTATACGAAGATAAGGTAAGGATTATTACAAAACTAATTGATGCCAAAAATGATATGCATATATGGTCGGAAACGTACGACCGTGATATGGAAAGTATCTTTGCCCTACAATCGGAGATCGCCGAGCAAATTGCAAAAGAATTAAAGGTTAAGCTCTCTCTGTCAGAAATTGAACAAATCAAATACCAACCTACTCAAAATCTTGAGGCGTATAGATTATATTTAAAAGGCAGTATTATAGGAACATTGAGAGAAAAAGATTTTGAAAGAACCATCTATTATCTTAACAGGGCTCTGGAGCTGGATTCTACATATGCTCTGGCATATGCAGGATTGAGTAAGGCGTATCTAAGCAGTATACAAAATAGTCTGTATCCAAAAAAAGTAGAGATCAGCGAAGTTAAAAAGCTTGCCATGAAAGCACTTTCCATTAATAATGATATAGCCGAGGCGCATATAACTCTGGCTAAAATATCAGCTCTGCATGAATGGAGATGGGAAGAAGCTGAGCAGGAATTGAAATTAGCAATTTCTTTAGACCCAAACTCCGTTAATGCTCATTTGGTATATGCTTTCTTATTAGAAATTTTGGGTAAATTTCAGGATGCACAAAAAGAAATTGATTTAGCTAAAGATCTAGACCCATATTCTATTGCCGTATTTAAATCCAGTACTGATTTATATATGAGAAATGGACAGTATGATAAGGCTCTTGCTGAAGCCGATAAAATCAAAGAAATAGACAGACACCATCCTTCCAGTTATTTTAAGAAATTCAGCCTCTTTATTTTTCAAAAGAAATATTCCAAAGCATTTGAAGTACAACAAGAGAGATTACAATTAAATTATCCTAAATCAAAAAAATATATTGATGCGTATACAAAAGCTTATAACGATTCCGGAATAGAAGGTGTTTTTAGGCAATTTATTCAGCTTAGCTCAGAAGAACAGGATGAAAGAAAATTGATTAATAAGGCAAAATGGTATGCTTTCTTAAATGAGAATGACAAAGCACTAACTATACTTGAAGAATGTTGTGAAAGAAGGATACTACAGGCACCTAATTCTATAAGAAACAGCCCTTATTTTATAAATCTCCGTTCAGAACCAAGATATCAAGCTCTTTTAAAAAAAATGGGACTGGATAAATATCAATAAGAAAGCACCTTTAATACCATTGTATGAATGTAGCGTAAGTTTCATCTGCCTTGCCTTACATGCCAACTTTAAGTGAAACCCTCACTATTTTTCTCAAAAAAGAGGCTGTATGAAAACATTCTTCATACAGCCTCTTTTGAATTTATTTTAAAGAGTATATCTACGAAAGAACTTCCTGAACTTTATCAGCAGCTTCTTTAAATTCTACTACAGAGATCACGTCCAAACCACTTGCATCCATTAATTCTTTTGCTTCCTTAGCATTGGTT
>JBDLIB010000091.1:0-12534 GCA_039715085.1 Bacteroidota bacterium
GTTTTAGGGCTTTATATTGCAAAAACAATCTGATATTTAGGGCTTGCTGACTAGCAAAATATTTTTAAAATAAAATGCAAGGGTTTTGGTTGTATTAATCAAAAACCTGCCACTCCTGCAGGCGGGAGCTTACACTTTTTAATGTTACAATCGCTCGTAACCTGTTTAATAACAATAAATTGCTTTTTTAAGCAAACCCTATTTAGTGATCCTTAAATTTCTTTACACCGGCATTAACGTCAACATCTAAATGATTTGTTGGAGGTGGAATCGGACAAGAATATTTTCCGTTATAAGCACAATACGGGTTATAGGCTTTGTTAAAATCAATTACCATCGTATCTCCTTCAGGAATTTCCAAATCAAGATAGCGTCCGCCTCCATAGGTGGTATTTCCATTTGTTTTATCAGTAAAAGGCAGGAATAAATAATTTTCATATTCTGCTGTTAGAACCAGGTTTACATTTTGGTAAATATGTAATATATGCTCTTTACCATTAATCTTAAAGGTTGCAGTTGCATATGTTTTATACAATGGCAGCCTATCGGTAGTAGTTTGCATTTTAAAGATCTTTGCATCCTTGATTTTTTTTAACTGAGCAACAACCCTAAACTTACTGTCAATTGTAAAAAAATCTAATTCTTCAAAAGTTTTTAGATCATCGGTTGTCAATGGTGAATGTTGGACATCTCTAAACTCATCATTTATTTTATTCTGAAACTTTTCAATTTCTTTTATATGAGAGTCAGAATTTTTTTGAGAATAAATAGTTGAACTAAGTACAAGGGTAATAATTATGATTAAGTATTTCATTATGATTTTTTTCAAAATAACAAATAATTTTTGGGTAAATATAAGTATTTATAAATTCAAACATACTGATAAATTTTATCTATCAAACATAAATTTTTAATGATCTAAATTGCAGTATCTTTACATAATGCTGGCCAAATTAACAAAACCTTATACAGGATTATCTTCCGAAGTATGGATACTTGCTTTGATTACCTTGATCAACAGGGCAGGAGCCATGGTAATACCTTTTTTAGCATTGTATTTAACAAAAAAACTTGATTTTTCTTTAGTACAAGTCGGGTGGATTATGAGTACTTATGGAATAGGTTCTGTAGTAGGAACTTTTTTAGGAGGAAAATATACTGATAAGATTGGTTACTATAAAATAATGTATAGAAGTTTGTTTTCAACCGGAATCGTATTTATAGCAATTCAATTTTTAACCGATTTTTATTTAATCTGTTTAGGGATTTTTGTTCTTTCTGTCGTAGCAGATATATTCAGGCCTGCTATGTGGGTAGCGCTTTCGGCCTATAGTAAAGAAGAAAACAGGACAAGATCTGTAACTTTAATAAGATTGGCTATTAACTTAGGTTTTTCTATGGGCCCTGCTTTAGGTGGATTTATCATTGCCGGTTTAGGTTATAACGGTTTGTTTTGGGTTGATGGAATTACCTGTATTATTGCAGCTTTTATGATGCTAAATTTGTTGTATCAGAAAACTCCTGAACAGACTAAAGAGGATAATAAAGATGAGAAGAAGTTATCACCCTACAGGGATAAGCAATTCATTATTTTTTGGTTTTCGATATTTTTAATCGGTTTCGGATTTATGCAGTATTTTTCTACTATGCCATTATTTTATAATAAAATGATGGGGCTTGATGAACAAAATATTGGTTGGTTGTTAGCGTTAAACGGATTTTTCATCTTTTTAACCGAAATGCCCATTGTCCATTATTTAGAAAGAAAGAAGATAAATAAGATCAATATTGTTATTTATGGAAACATCTTGTTTATTTTGAGCTTTATGGTACTAAATATGACTTCCTGGGTTGGTATAACTATAGTAGGAATGTTATTAATGACCTTTGGAGAAATCTTAGGGTTTCCATTTTCAAATTCTTATGCATTGGATCGTGCGAAAAAAGGAAATCAGGGTTCCTATATGGCTTTTTACAGTATTTCTTTTTCCACAGCTTATATTTTAGGTCCGAATATTGGTATGCAACTAACCGATAATTATGGTTTTAAAATTACATGGTATGTGATGGGGATATTAATTTTTATCTCAATTTTCTTATTACTTTGGTTAAAGCGGTTGGTGAAAATAAATTCATAAACTCAACGGAAGAAGTATTATAGTAATTATCATCATCATCTTAGATTTATTAAGATTCCCAGATCAAAAAATTAAACTTTTTTCTTTTTCTTTAACAGATAAATGTATTTTTGGTACTTAAATAAATTATATGATACGGAGTTTTTACTTTCTGATAATGAGTCTTTTGCTGATTAATTCTTTGTCATCGCAAGAAAATAAACAAGAGTTTAGGGGTGTTTGGGTTGCTACAGTGAACAATATTGACTGGCCTAGTGAAAAATATTTAACTACTGAGCAGCAAAAAGAAGAGCTTATAAATTTATTAGACCTTTACAAAAGTTTAAATCTGAATGCAATCATTTTTCAGATCCGCCCATCGGCAGATGCTTTTTATAATTCAAAGTACGAGCCTTGGTCAAATTGGTTGACAGGAATAAATGGTAAATCGCCTGCCCCTTATTATGACCCTTTGGCTTTTGTAATTGAAGAAGCACATAAACGTGGAATGGAATTTCATGCATGGTTAAATCCTTACAGGGCAATTGTCAATTATAAAGAATTTCAATCAAATCCTAACCCGCTTACTTATAATAAACCTGAGTGGTTTATAAATTACGGTAAGAATAAATATTTTGACCCCGGAAATCCCGAAGTTAGGAAATATACTAATAAAGTAGTTGCAGATATTGTTCAGCAGTATGATGTGGATGCTATTCATTTTGATGATTATTTTTATCCATATAAGATTGAAAATGAAGCTTTTCCAGATAATTTGTCTTTTGAGAAGTTTGGAGGAGAGTTTTATCCCAACCAACTGGATGACTGGAGAAGAGATAATGTAAACCAAATTATTAAAGAATTATACCAAACTATAAAATCTGTTAAACCATGGGTGCAATTTGGGATAAGTCCGTTTGGTGTTTGGAGAAATAAAGAACAAGATCCAAAAGGATCTGATACAGATGCTGGCCAGACAAATTATGATGACCTGTATGCAGATATATTATTATGGCTGGAAAATGATTGGCTGGATTATATTTTACCTCAAGTTTATTGGGAAATTGGTCACAAAAGGGCAGGTTATAAAAAAATTGTTAATTGGTGGGCAGAATTAGATCATACTACAAATTTATATATAGGTCAAGGACTTTACAAGTTAAATGGCAAAAAGGGACCTAGGGCCTGGAAAAAGAAAAAACCAAATGAAATTGAAAAGCAGTTAGAATTGAATAAAACAATTCCACAGATTGGGGGGAGTGTTTATTTTAGCGGAAAATCTTTTTTAAAGAATCCTTTAGGAATCAACGAGATTCTAAAAGAAAAATATTACAAATTTCCTGTCTTACCGCCTAGTGTTAATAAACATCAAATGTTTATTCCTGAGCCAGTACTTGATGTAAAAATAGCCAAATTAAGTTCTAGAATACAGAGACTTTCCTGGAAAACTATTCCCGAAAATGAAGAGAAAAAAGCAGTAAAATTTCTGGTCTATTATTTTGATAAAGGAGAAATGGTGGATATTAAGAAAAATGCCAATTTAATTGATTTAACAGGGCAAAATTTTATTGATTTCAATAAGAAAAAATATAAATCCGGAATATTTGTAATTATTGCTGTAAGCAGAAATAATAACCAAAGTAATCCTGTTTATTTTAAAAGATAGTTTTTATTAAATTTCTTACAAGCAAAAAGATTTTTGAAAAGTTTAGTGCAAACTCATGTAAACCATGTCTTACCTCGTAAAAACCAATTCGGTTTCAGAGGATAAATTGGTATCAAATACATAACCGCCATAATTAAAACCAATCAGATCTTCGGTTACTTCTATGTCATTATCGATAATATAACGAACCATCATTCCGCGTGCTTTTTTAGCAAAAAAACTGATCATCTTTAATTTACCGTTTTTATAATCTTTAAAAACGGGGGTGATAATTGGAGTTTTAAGTATTTTTTTGTTTAAAACCTTAAAATATTCATTGCTTGCTAAGTTAATTAAAACCTCACCATTTTCCATTTCATCGTTTAAAGTTTTGGTGATTAAATCTCCCCAAAACTGATATAGGTTTTCTTTTTGTCCAACTTTAAGTTTAGTACCCATTTCCAGTCGGTAAGGTTGGATCAGATCCAAAGGTTTTAATATTCCGTATTGACCTGAAAGTATTCGTAATTTATTTTGTAATTGACCAATCTTTTCTCCTGGAATCGTATAAGTATCCATTCCTTCATAAACAGTCCCTTTAAAAGCATAGACCGCTTGTCGTGCATTTTCTTTTGTAAAAGGTAAACTCCAGTTTTGGTTGCGTTTCCAATTTAACTCACTTAATTTTTCGGAAATCGACATTAATTTTTCCAATTGTTTTGGAGATTTTTCCTTTAAAACAGAATTTAATTTTTCTGCTTGATCTAAATATTGACATTCTGAATATTTTTCGGTTGGAACCGGAGTTTCAAAGTCGAGTGATTTTGCAGGTGAGATGATTATCTTCATTTTTTTTTTGATTTTTTGCTGACTATTATTTTAAATTATTTGTATTTCCAAAGGAATTATTACACGCTGATATCGCAGATAAACGCTGATTTTGTATGTTTAAAATTCATATTTCTGCGTAATCTGTGCAATCTGCGTGGAAATAATCATAAATTATCTATTCTTTCCTGAAATGATTGAATAAATTTTCCCACATGATACCCATCCATCAAAGCATGGTGAGCTTCAATGGAAAAAGGCATTTTTTTAATATTATTTTCCACAAAATATTTACCGAAAACAAATTTAGGAATTCCATTTTTTTCCATTTCTTTATCCCTTGCATGCTTCATGCTTGTAAAAGAAAACCATGGGATAAATGAGCAGTGTATCAATGCTTCATTATTCTCGTTTGCATCAAATCTGTTTTCTTTATGATGATTTTCCAAAATTTCTTTACCGGATACATTAAATTCAACTATTGAGTCTTTTCGTTGAAAATAGCAAAATGAAAATGATTTATCTTCATTTAAGACAGTTGATCCAATATCGATTGAATCGAATACATAAACCTGATCATCAATAATTCTCAATCTAAATTCGGTAATTTCATTGGCTGACTCTAAGGCCAGATGTAAACAAGCCAAAAAGAATGAGATATCATTATTTTTGCAATATTTATATAGGTTTGTTACATTAAGATTGGTCGTTAAATTGAAGAAAGGATCATCATACGATTTAAAGAATTCGTATTGTGTTTTTCTGTTCCACGAATTGATGTCAAAATCTTTCACAATATAGTGTGTTATTTTTCTGGTTAACCCTAGGTTATTTATCAATTTACTCCGACTGAATTCGGAGTGGATACAGAAAGCTACTTTTGATTAACGGTATATTTACGCCATTTTTCTAAACAAAGCTGCATGTCTTCCGGTATATCCGAATCAAAACTCAAAAACTCATTTGTTTTAGGTTGAATAAACCCTAATGTTTTTGCGTGTAATGCTTGCCGGGGTAATATTTTGAAGCAATTTTCAACAAATTGTTTGTATTTTGTAAAAGTTGTTCCTTTTAATATTTTATCACCTCCATAACGTTCATCGTTAAATAAAGGATGTCCAATATGTTTAAAATGCGCTCTGATCTGGTGTGTTCTTCCGGTTTCTAACTTACACTGTACCAAGGTAACATAGCTGAATCTTTCCAAAACTTTAAAATGAGTTATGGCAGGTTTTCCAAAATCACCATCGGGGAATACATCCATCTGAAGGCGATTCTTTAGACTACGGCCAATATTACCTTCAATTGTTCCTTCATCTTCTTCCACATTTCCCCAAACCAAGGCATAATAGAGTCTTTCGGTAGTTCTCTCAAAAAACTGATTGGCAAGGTTTGCCATAGCAAACTCGGTTTTTGCAACAACCAGTAAACCACTGGTATTTTTATCAATTCTATGAACTAATCCGGGGCGATCACTACTATTATTAGGTAAGTTCTCTATATGATGAATAAGGCCGTTTACCAAAGTTCCGTTATAATTTCCGTGCCCGGGGTGTACAACCATACCGGCAGGTTTATTTACTACGATAACTTCGTTATCTTCATAAACTATGTTTAAAGGAATATCTTCAGCAACCAATAAATTTTCATGAGGGGGGTGCGCTAAAACAACACGTACTGTATCATTTGGTTTAACTTTATGGTTTGATTTAACCGCATTATTGTTCACTAAAACATTTCCTGCTTTTATGGCCTGTTGAATTTTATTTCGTGTAGCATTTTCGATAAAATTCATCAAAAATTTATCTACACGTAAAGGTATCTGTCCTTCGGCAGCAGTGAACTTATAATGCTCGTAAAGTTCATCATTATTTATTTCTTCCAGATGCTCACTCATTAGGTAAGTTTTCAATTTCAGTAATACTGTCGGATTTCTTTTCTACAGGTTTTTCATCCCAGATAATGATATCAATAACTGAATTCTTTGGCAGGATATCTCCGGGTTGTAATTTTTTATTTCGATATTCTAAACCTTTTACCAATCCTTTCCATTCACCTTTTACATATTTCTTTTTGCCAATTTTAAAACCTGCAGATTTTAAATGGGAAATAGCCTGCCTGGTAGGTGTACGAATTATTTCCGGCACCTTGATATCACGGTAATTAGAAGGGTTTAGCGTTAAATAGATCTTTCTGTTCTTCTTAACAAAATCTCCGGCTTCCGGATTTTGTTCGATAACTGATTTTGGTGGATAATCAGGATTAAAACTGGCAGAATCAATTACAACAAAATTTAAATTAGCTTCTGAAAGTGATTTTTCTGTTTCGTCAAGAGATAATTTCTCAAGGTTTGGAACCTTAATTTTCTCGTCGTGGTGAGTGTAGGAATTCATCCATCTTCCCAAACCAAATAATATTAAAACTGTGATTGCTATAATCGAGATTAGCGTTAATAAAAACTCTTTACTCTTGATATATTGAAAAACTCCCATAGATAAATTTTAAAGTTCAAAGATAATTTTTTTTATGAGATTATTAATAATGTTTTATTCTACTTATCATTAATTATAAATAAAAAAGGGGTATTTTTAGAAAAATTTTATAGTTGAAAAAGTTAGTTCGTAGTTTAAATTTAACTTCCGTTATTGCTATTAGTATTGGGGGAATGCTGGGTAGTGGAATTTTTGTTTTACCCGGTATAGCAGCTGCCAAGACAGGCCCTTCACTATGGCTGGCTTATTTATTAGCGGCAATTTTTATCATACCGGCAGCACTTTCAAAATCCGAATTGGCAACAGCAATGCCTTCATCAGGTGGTACATATGTTTATATTGAAAGGACCTTCGGACCAATAATGGGAACTATTTCTGGAATAGGATTATGGTTGTCATTATTATTGAAAAGTGCATTTGCATTAGTAGGTTTTGGTGCCTATATGAGTGTTTTTTCAGGTGCAGATCATGATTATTCAAAATATATTGCTATTTTCTTCTTGTTTTTGATTATGATGTTGAATATTTATGGAGTTAAGAAAGTTGGTAAGGTGCAGATCTTTATTGTGAGTTTAAGCTTAACAGGTTTAATCCTTCTACTATTCTTTGCTTTACCTAGTATTGATCCAGATTTGTTGGAACCATCATTTACAAATGGCAGTTATGGATTAATTTCAACAGTTGCATTTGTGTACATATCATATGCAGGTGTTACTAAGGTTGCGGCAATAGCAGGTGAAATAAAGAACCCCGGAAGGAATCTGCCTCTTTCAATGCTGTTTTCTTTGTTTATAATGGCAATAATATATGTTTCCATAGCTTTTGTTCTTGTTGGAAATATACCTTTGAATGAACTATCAATAGATATAAAACCAATTTATACACTTGCATACTCATTAGGAGGTAAAAATGTAGGGTATGCAGCAGCAGCCTTGGGTATAATTACATTGGTATCGATGGCAAATTCAGGAGTATTAGCATCATCAAGATTTCCATTTGCTATGGCAAGAGATAAATTATTTCCAGCTTTTATGAGTAAACTCCATCCTGAAAAGTTCACTCCTTTTGTTACCATATTCATGACAAGTTTAGTAATGGCATTAGCGATTCTGTTTTTAGATGTAGAAAAGATTGCAAAGCTGGCAAGTGCTTTTATGGTTTTTTCTTTTATGATGGTTAATACCAGCGTTATTATTTTACGTGAGACTGCTGTTCAATGGTACAATCCTAAGTACAAGTCGCCTTTATATCCATATGTACAGATATTTGGTATTATTTCAGGGGCTGTATTGTTGGTATTATTAGGCTGGTTACCTTTCTTATCGGTTTTTGCTGTAATTATATTGGGAATAATAATATACTATATCTATGGGTCTAAAGCAGCAAGAATTGGTGTTTTGAGACAATACGGACACAGGCCTGCCATGTATCTATTTTATAGGAGAGATAGAAATAAAAGAAGAAATAAATTGAGAAGTGTTTTTGAAAATAACGACACCTCGCAAGACAGGGATATTATTTCTGAAGCAGGAGTGGTTGTTCCTTTATTAGGGAATGAAAGATCTGCTGAAATGCTAACTGAGATTGGGGCAGCAATCAATAAAAAAGACAAAACACTTACAATTAATATAACTGAAATACCTAATCAGACATTTTTAGACGCTGTTATGAGTGAGGATTCTAATATTGCATCTTTAAAACGAAGAGTTGGAAGATTATCTGAAGCTAAAGGTCTAGATATTGATTTTGAGTGTGTTGTGACGCATAATTTGTCTCAGACAATATATGAATTAAGTAATCAGGCTCATTGTGATTGGTTGGTATTATCTTGGAAAGGAAGAGATTATAATGGTATTTTGGTAAATAACCCGATTGGATGGCTGATGACACATATCAATTCTGATGTTGCTCTTTTTAAAGATAATGGTGTTAGGTATATAACAAAGATATTATTAGCACTTAGGCCGGGAAGAAAGGATAAAAATTTTGTTGCTATTGTTGACAGGATATGTAAATACTATAATGCGTCATTTACAATGTTGCATGTTGTTCCTGAAGACTTTCCTCCGGTACAGGCAAAAGAAATGAAAAAGAACTCTGAAGAACTTATAACTGAGGTCGACTCAGAAGGGGGAGTTGTTGTATATAAGGCGAATAATTCTATAAAGGCAATATCGGAAATTTCTGCAGATTACGATTTGTTGGTGATTGGTACTCCTGTAAAGGATAGTTGGCTGGATCTTTTGTTTGGTACAGGAAAGGATAAATTTGCCGAAAGCTCAGCCTGTTCTGTCTTGAGGTTGACAATGAGAGATTAAATATTAACCTATCATATAACTACAAGTCTAATTTGAAAGTTTTTCTCAAAATTGATAAACTAGGATTCTTTTCCCTTAGTTTTTCGTATTTTTCCTGTGATGTATAAGCTATTTTGTTGGTTTCACCTTCATTTATAGTTACATCAAAATCAATGCTGTAATTGTTTAATTCTTCCCTGATTACTTTTAATACCTTGGGTTTGAATTTGTTTAATTCAGCTTCCATCAATTTGTTCGAATAGGTAACACATAGTTTGTTGCCTTTTATTTTCGGTCTGTCAGCATTAAGAATGGAAGCGAGAATTCTTTCTCCTTTTTTGTGTAGGTCATCAATATAATTATCCCAAATAGTATAGAAAGCATCGTGGGTAAAAGGATCATTAGGAAGATTATCGGTATTAATAACCTTTTTCTGTTTTGCTTTTGCAATTTCGGCCTCTTTTTCTTTCTGTTTTTGCAGGCCTGAAAGGCTTAAAGCAGAATTTCTTTGTTTTCTTCCCGGACTTTGTAGTTTTGGTTTCTGTTCCCGGTTTCCCTGGAATGATAATTGTTTCTTTTCCTGTTTTTTATCTGATGAATAAGAGCTTTGTTCTTCAGAAACTTTTGTTTTTACTTGTGATGTAGTATTGGTAATTTTTTCTTTTTGTGATACATCTGGTTTTTTCGCTACAGAGAAAGCAGCAAAATGTGAAGCCGGAATTATGAATCGG
Source organism: Bacteroidota bacterium (assembly GCA_039715085.1). Classification (GTDB taxonomy): domain Bacteria; phylum Bacteroidota; class Bacteroidia; order Flavobacteriales; family Flavobacteriaceae; genus Namhaeicola. The sequence continues at coordinate 10,111 of JBDLIB010000091.1, forward strand.
TCAGACTTTTTTTTTTATTATCGAAAGTGATCGATGCAATTTGCATAAGAGCTAATTCAATCAATAAACGTTGGTTCTTACTGCTTTTATATTTTAGATCACAATCATTCGCAAGATCAATAGATTGCATTAAAAATCTCAAATCGGCTTTTTGTGCTTGTGTCAAATATTGCTTTTTTGCAGCATCTCCAACTTCTAAAAGAGAAATAGTTGCAGCATCTTTTGCTACTAACAGATCTCTAAAATGAGAAGCTAAACCACTTATAAAATGATGTCCGTCAAAACCTTTATCCAGAACATTGTTAAATGCGAGCAGAACTTCCGGAATCTTATTTTCAATCAGAAGATCAGTGATATTAAAATAAACATCGTAGTCTAAAACATTAAGGTTTTCGGCTACAGCCTGACGGGTCATTTCTTTACCTGAAAAACTTACCACCCTGTCAAAAATAGAAAGTGCATCACGCAGTGCTCCATCTGCTTTTTGAGCGATGATATGCAAGGCGTCATCATCTGCATTAATGCCTTCTTCTTTGGCTATTTTGTGTAAATATTCTTTAATATCAGAAACACCTATTCGTTTAAAATCAAATATCTGGCAACGAGATAGGATCGTTGGTATGATCTTATGCTTTTCGGTGGTCGCTAAGATGAAAATGGCATGGGCAGGTGGTTCTTCAAGGGTCTTTAAAAAGGCATTGAATGCTGATTGTGAAAGCATGTGAACCTCATCAATAATATAAACCTTGTAATTCCCTGTTTGTGGCGGAATTCTCACCTGATCTGTCAAACTTCTTATGTCATCAACTGAATTGTTGGAAGCAGCATCCAATTCAAAAATATTGAAAGCAAAATCTTCATCTTCAGGTATATTTTCACTCCCGTCCTGGTTGATTTTTTTAGCAAGTATTCTGGCGCAGGTTGTTTTTCCAACTCCTCTCGGACCTGTAAAAAGCAGTGCCTGAGCTAAGTGATCATTTTTTATAGCATTCTCCAAAGTATTGGTAATAGCCTGTTGGCCAACCACATCGGCAAATACTTGCGGACGATACTTTCGGGCTGATACTATAAAATGTTCCATTTATAAAATTAATTAGATGCCAAAACTACATAAATTTTTTTATTGTAAAAGATAAAAACACGATGAAATTAACTGTAAATTTTATCGTATAAATGTTTATACTTTTTCAGAATTTCTGTTCGCTTAGGTTTAAAAGTTGGTGTAAGTAGTTCGTTGTCAACACTCCATTCTTCGGGAGTAAGTTCAATTGTTTTAATGGTTTCCCATTTACCGAATTTTTTGTTTCCGCTTTCAATCTCCTCCATAATTCTTTCTTTAACTTGATTATTGGAGGCAATTTCGTCTAAAGAATCACCAATATTAAAATTATGTCTCTTTGCCCATTTTTTAACAAAAGAATAACTTGGCTGAACGATAGCTGCAGCCATTTTTTGCCCTTCACCAATCACTAAAATTTGCTCGATAAAACGCGATTGTTTCATTTCGTTTTCTAATAATGCCGGTGATATATATTTCCCTCCCGAAGTTTTAAAAATCTCTTTTTTTCTACCTGTTATTTTTAGGAATCCGTCAGCATCAACCTCTCCTTTATCTCCTGTATGGAAATAATCTCCTGTCATCACTTCTGCTGTTCTTTCCGGGTCTTTATAATAACCCATCATTACATTGGGTCCTTTTATCAAGATCTCACCGTCTTCTGCTATTTTTATTTCTACATTCTTAATGGCATTTCCAACAGTTCCCACTTTGAATAAATTGTCCTTGTACATATTTACCGATACAACAGGTGAAGTTTCGGTTAACCCATAACCTTCCATAATCTGCATGCCTGCGGCAGCAAAAACCCTTGTTAATCTGGGTTGTAATGCAGCGCTGCCCGAAACCATAGTTGACAGGCTTCCTCCTAATGCTTCTCTCCATTTACTAAAAATCAATTTATTGGCAAGAGCCAGTTTTTTTTCATACAACCAACCGTTGGCACCATAAGGTTCATATTGCAGACCTAAGTCAACAGCCCAAAAGAAAAGATTTTTCTTGATTCCTGTAAGTTCTGCTCCTTTTGCGATTATGCTATCGTAGATTTTTTCTAATAACCTTGGAACCACACTCATAAAGTTTGGTTTGATCTCTTTTACATTATCTGCAATTTTATCAATACTTTCTGCGAAATAAATCGTTAGTCCGTTATTTATATACAAGTAGTGAAGCATTCTTTCAAAAATATGACATACAGGTAAAAAACTCAAAACTTTAGATTTACCTTCAATTAATGGTAATCTGGGATTACTGTCAATAACATTTGTAACAATATTATTATGTGATAACATTACACCTTTTGGAACTCCTGTAGTACCTGACGTATAGATAATTGTAGCAAGGTCTTCAGCTTTAACAGCATCTTT
>JBDLIB010000092.1:0-12473 GCA_039715085.1 Bacteroidota bacterium
ATCTGACCTTCAGGTTATGTGAAAATGATGTGTCAACCCAATTTATTCCGGAAGCATTTGTCTATCACAAGCGACGAACTAGTTGGAAACAATTCTTTAAACAGACTTTTAATTTTGGTGCTGCCAGGCCAATTTTAAATAAAATGTTTCCCGGCTCGGCAAAGATTACTTTTTGGTTTCCTGCTGTTTTTGCATTAGGTTTAGTTTTTTCTACTGTAAGTGCACTATTCGGAAATAGTGTTTTTCTTTCTCTTTTCGGTGTGTATTTTATGATTCTTTTTTTGGATGCAACGTTTAAAAATAAAAGTTTAATTGTTGGTTTGTTTAGTGTCTGTGCGACCATAATTCAATTTTTTGGTTATGGTACAGGTTTTTTACGATCTTTCCTTAGATTGAATATTTTGGGAAGATCAAAAGAAAATACTTTCCCTAAAATGTTTGCATAAATATCAAATTTTGAATATTAAATTTTAAATTTGTTTTCATGCACAAGCATTTCACATTAAACGGAATCTCATTTAAAGATTCAGAGGAGTTGATAGTATATTCAAAAGAGATCTCAACTGATTTACATAAATTTTTACTGAATTGGTTTGATGATTCAGAATTTGTAACGGTTAATACATCCGGTACAACCGGAAAACCTAAAGAAATCATAATTAAGAAGCAGTATATGGTCCATTCGGCGAAAGCCACAGGAGCGTTTTTTAATTTACCTGAAAAAACAACTGCTTTATTATGTTTACCCGTTAAGTTTATTGCAGGGAAGATGATGGTGGCGAGAGCTCTGACTTTAGGATGGAAATTAGATTTTATTGATTCGAGTTCAAATCCTTTACAGGATGTAAGTAAAAGTTATGATTTTTCGGCAATGGTTCCATTGCAATTATATAATTCGTTAGAAAAAATATCATTGATTGATAAATTAATTGTAGGCGGGGGAGCAGTTTCAAAAGATCTGATAAATAAAATCCAAAATAAAGCAACCAAGATCTTTGCAACTTACGGAATGACAGAAACTATTACGCATATCGCCGCCAGACCATTAAATTATGCTGCAGGTTTATCAGAAAATAATAACTTTTATAAAGCATTATCTGATGTGGTGATTTCAAGTGACGAGAGGAGATGCTTGGTTGTTAATGCTCCGCAAGTATCTGATGGTAAAGTTGTTACCAATGATTTGGTGGAGATTATTTCAGATAAAGAATTTAAGTGGTTGGGCAGGTATGACAATATTATCAATTCAGGAGGAGTCAAACTTGTTCCTGAGCAGATTGAAGAGAAGCTTTCTAAAATTATTCCGCAAAGATTTTTTATTACTTCACAACCTGATGATGTTTTAGGTGAGAAAGTTGTGATGGTTATTGAGGGTAGTAATGAGAATAATCTCAAATCTCAAATTTCAGGTCTCGAATCTTTAACAAAATTTGAAAGGCCAAAAGAAATTTATTTTGTGGATAGGTTTGTTGAAACAGAGTCAGGTAAAGTGCATAGAAAAAAGACAACAGAGTTCTTGAATTAATAATTATTCAACTATTATTGTTTCTCTTAAAGAAACAGGTTGTCCTTTATTAGTAAAGCCCTCCAAACAAATTTCAAAATCACCAGAAACATCAGAAGTAAAAAACGAAATTTTATTCTCCTTTTCGTTTAGAACTACATTAGATTCCCACAACAATTGAATTCGATAATCAGGGATGCGTCTTGATTTATCTTCTCCATCATAATTTTGTTTATAATAGATTTTTTTACTTAATGGTTTGAATAATTTAACATTTTTAATGAAACCACCTGATATGTTATTTTTAAAATTTCCTTCCAATGTTTCTATAGAAATAACACCTTCAAAAACCTGAGATCCATAAAGGTATAGTTCATTAACTACTTCTATCTTATTAACTCTTTTAGCGTTGTATTCCACTAACTTATTATGGTCTTGAACCATGGTTCCATCAACAAGAACCAGAGATGATAAACCTGTTTCAATCTCTTCGTCATAAACCCTTACATGTAATGTTGAATCACCTTTTCTGGTACGGATAAAAATTTCGGGAATAATTTCAACAATTGTTTCTTCTAAAGTTGGAAAACGATTATAATCATTTAAAAAATATTCAATAGATTTTGAATCATAAAAAGGGGAAGTAAATTCAATCTTTTTAATACTGTCTGATTTAGCAGTTGCATATGAATTTTCAATTTGGTTATAAACACTATGTTGCAAGATCAGTTCTTTTGAACTTTTCGTAATTTTAAAATCATAAAATTTTAAATCAGGAAAATCCAAAGGAGATTGATTGTCAATTTCAACCTGGTATTCCTCTCTTTCCTTGCCAATAACTTGAAAAATAGCATCCTGACCTTCATATTCTTTATCAAGATTAAAATAAAAAACACCGTCATTATTTGTGTTTGATACTTTAAAGATAAAATCTTTGCCCGGTATAGAAAGAGCAACTTTCTTATTGATAATGGTCTTTTCAGTTTTTTTATTTATTACTTTTCCTGACAAAAGCTCTCCTCTTAACTCAGGTAAATAGATGTTTTTGGAATTTGATTGTAAAACAGAATTATTTGTTGGATTAAGAGAATCATAGTTTGTTGCAGATGGCTTTTGTGCAGTTTTTATTTTATCAATTTTTCGAACAGAAATTGAATAATTTCCATTTTTAAAATCATTTATTAGATGATTTATTTTTAATAAGACCTTCTCTCTTTTTGCAAAACTATTTTGATTTACTTTTAGTTCAATAAAATTATTACAACTCTTAATATTTGCGGTATATGGAATGTTTTTTTTACTCAGGATAGAATCTTGTTCCTTTGAGATGATTTCCTCACTTATAAGATATGGATTAACAACACTTACATCACCTTGGAAAAAAAATTCTTTTTTACTATTTCTCATCCATAGAGTATATGCAATAAGCTTGTAACTTCCTGATTTAATTGTAGGCGGAATAAAAAAATAACCATCTCCTACACCATTTTTAAGAATTATTTTCTCTTTAAATACACTTTCTTTATTAGAACTGACCAATTCAACATAAGCAATTTTACTTAAATTACTTAAAGTATTTGTATTGGAATTTAGACAATATACTTTATAGGACTGATATTCACCCGGTAGTAAGAATGTTGTATTATAATGTACAAAGATCTTTTCATTAGGTATACTATTAGTCTTATTATGGGATATATTTTGACTAAATACCGAAATAATCAAAGTTAAAGATAATATGAAAGTTAGTGTTTGTTTATTCATGCTATTTAAATTATAAAGTAACTTAAGTTAATCTACCCAAAAATCCGGTTTTATATTAGTTCCAAGTTCTGTACAATCACCACAAGGTGCTTCTACGACGTAATATTTTCCTTCATTTTCATTTTGAGGATTCGGGTAATTTGGATTTTTCATATAATACTTAACTTTTCCTGCTTTAAGTAGTTCCATTAATAAGGAAGGATCACCAGCATCCATTGTAGTTGAAGGAGCAAAAAGTTCACATTCAATAAAATAGGGAGGAAGAGCTTCTTCAGGAAAAAAATCATAATAATCAAAAAATATCCTTTTTGATGATACTGAAGCTGCTTCAAAAAATCCAATAACTTTTTCTTCAATATTGTCTTTAGAAAAGATGTTTCCATTAAAAAAGCCAGGTTGATTTTGTGAAAAGATGTTTCCTGAACCACCAGACAATTTATTAAGAGTTTTGTAGTAAGAATATGCGTCTAATGATTGTACATATTGCTTAACCATTATGCTGTATCTATGCGAAATAATTGGATCATTACGAGGTATGAATCTAACTTCAAATTTGGAAACTCTATCATCAGTGAGTCCGGTTGTTTCCGTTTGAATAATAGTATTTGAAATAAGAGAGTTATAGCAAGTTTTCTCTTCTTTTGTTTTTAGTTTTTTTACAATATACCTATCATCTACTACTACCATATCAAAAGGACTCCAATAGGGAGCTATAATCTTATAAGTTTCTTCATACTCATAGCGATAATATTTTGAGTTATTTTTAGGGTCATAGCTGTCAACAAAGATTGAAATTCCTTCATTTCCAAAACCATCAATTTCTCTTGAAGCATATACCTCATCAATTTGAGTCACAGTTGTTAATTCTACTTCTTTAGAAACATAAGATTTTCCGTTTTTTGTTGTAATTAATAATTGATAGTTTCTATTTGGTTGGGCATTGAATTCTTCAATTGAAAGATATTTTCCTTCAGATACCTCTTTAAAGAAGTAAGTATTACTATCATCAATGATCTTTACTTCTGCATTAGATTCATAAATTGGTTCTTCATTTTCAAATTTAATAGATCTGCTTAATTTTATTTCTTGATGTTTCAATTCATTTGTTATAATTGCTTCAACAACCAACACATCTTCAAAAGTTAAAGTTTCAATGTCAATTTGTTCAACACAGGCATGTGTAAAAAATACCAAGAGAACTAAAAAAACAGATTGATATATTTTAATTTTTTTCATGTTTAGAATCTAAAATTATATGTTATTGTTGGTACCGGTACTGAAAAAATGGAACTTTGATAAGCCTTAATTTCACCGTTTTCTGTTACAAAAAATACTGAATACGGATTGTTTCGACCTAATACGTTATATACGGAGATATTCCAAAAACTATGTGCCAGCTTTTTAATTTTATGATTTCCTTCAATGTTGATTCCAAGGTCTAATCTGTAATAATCCGGAATTCTGTACTCATTTCTATTGCTATAAAAAACATACTCAGAACCATTATAGATATAATTTCCTATAGGATAAGTAACAGGTCGTCCGGTTTGATAGACAAAATTAGCAGAGAAGCTATATCGTTTTGTTAATTTATAATTTAGCACCATACTTATATCATGTGGTTTGTCGTAATTGGAAGGAAAAAAATCACCACTATTTACTGTTTCTTCGGTAAATTCACTATCAAATTTTATAAGTGATCGGGAATAAGTATAACCTAGCCATCCATTAAGTTTTCCTTTTGGTTTTTTAATTAGAAATTCTACTCCATAGGCTTTACCATCTCCCTGAATTATTTCTCTTTCAATAGCTTCATTAAGTAGTAAATCTGCTCCAACTTTATAATCTAATATATTTTTTGACTGTTTGTAATATCCTTCAATGCTTAATTCAATATTGTCATTGTTTTCAATATTTTTATAAATACCTATAGCAAACTGATTTGCTTGTTGAGGTTTTATATTTAGATCAGAAAGTTTCCATGTGTCAGTAGGAGAGGCAGTTGTATTATTTGATAATGTGTGGATAAATTGGTAATTTTTATTATAGCTAGCTTTTACGGAGAAAGTTGGTGAGAACGAATATCTTACTGAAGCACGAAATTCCGGTCCGCCATAAGTTTTAGCAATTTCATTGTTACTGTAATGCAAAGTGTCTATAACAGTAGCGTCATTTTTTGGTAAGTCATCAATATATACTCGTTGCGATGTTTCACCTAAAAATGCATATTGTGTGTATCTGAATCCTGCATTTAACACCAGGTTTTCACTAATTTTGTAATTATCAGAAATGTAAATTGCAGACTCTAATGCTCTCTCTTTTGGTACAGTTGTTTGTTCAATAATAGATTCAGAATCTTTGGGTTGCATTTTTCCCGGTTCATTATTATAAAGCTTGCTTGAAATTCCATAATCAAAAATGTGATTTTCGTTTAGTGAAGATTGGATGTTTATTTTTGCTTCTGTTTCATTTATCTTATAGCCAAAATCAAAATTATTTGTTGAGTTTCCTTCAAATCCGATATTGTATTGATATTCACTATTAACAAGAATTAATTCTGCTTTATTTTTTTCGTTAAATTTATGGTTCCAATTTAGAGAAAATAGTCTGTTACTATAACTGTAAATAGAATCAGAAGTTATGCTAAAATTATCTTTACTATAATAGCCTGTAGTTTCAATATTATTATTATCATTAATTTTATGATTGTATTTTAGTACAACATCATAAAAAGAAGCCTCGCTATTATTTAATGATTCATCATCTAATGATTTCAATAACCAATCTGAATATGTTCCCCTGGCCCCAACAATCATTGCGGATTTATTTTTAACTACCGGTATATTTAACATTAAATTACTTGTAACAGGGCCTATACCACCTTCACCTGAAAATTTCTCACTATTTGCATTTTTAGTGTTGATATCAAAAACAGAAGACAATCTTCCTCCATATTCAGCCGGAATATTACCTTTATAGATATTTAGATCTCCTGATGTATATGGGTTTAAAGCCGAAAATATTCCAAAAAAATGTGTAGGATTATAGATAACAGCATCATCCAGAAGAAATAAGTTTTGATCTGTTTTTCCTCCTCTTACATTATATCCTGAAGAACCTTCTCCTGCTTTTGATATTCCTGGCATTGTTGTAGCTACTTTTAAAACATCTCGTTCGCCTAAAACTAATGGAATGGTTTTAATATTTTTTACTTTTATTTGTGTAAGTCCGGTAACAGCTTGCCTTACATTTTTATCTCTATCAGCATCAATTACTACTTCATCTAATAATTCAGGGTTTTCTTCCAGGTAAAAATTTGCAATTCCATTGCTGTAAATTATGATCCTCTTTTTTAAGTTTTCGATACCCAAAGATTTGAATTCCAGTAAGTTTATACCAATAGGAAGTTTAATTCTATATTGACCTTTACGATCTGTTACAGTATTGATCTTTTTTGAATTAGCCATGATAACCAGATCGGGAATAGGCTCTTTGGTTAAAGAATTTTTTATAATTCCGGAGAGAATAAAACTCTTTTCGTTTGAATTTTTATTCTCCTTTCCAATCCTAATCGTTTCTATTCCTTTTTTAGTTGTAGATTTATTTTCTGAATAAAAAATCGGTTTATTACCTTCTCCAATTTTAGTCTTCTTTATATTAAAGTATCCTATAGGCAAAACATCATGGATGACATTGTTATTCGTTAGTATTATTTTATAATCACCAATAAAATAATAGTTAATATTTGTCTCACTAAAAATGCCATTAAGTATGGTTCTTAAAGTAACGTTATTAAAATTTTCTGAAATAAGTGCCTCATCTATCCAGTCTTCTAAAAAATAAAAATGATAATTGCTTAATGATTCGATTTTTTTAATTACATCAATCTTTTTTGTATTATCAAAACTAATTGATATTGTCTCCATACCCTTTTGTGTATATGCAAAATTAACACTTAGGAAAATCGTCAGTAATATTATTTTTTTCATTTACCAGAGGTTGAAATATTATTACTTATTTGCTCAGATAATTGTATTATAAATTCATCGTAATTAGAACTAATCATGTGGTTATTTTTTTTATAATGATCTTTGATCTCTTTTTTATAATCTGGAAATATTTTTATTAGATCCTTCTTTGAATCTACCAGATAGAATTCATTGTTATTATAAATGTAATAATCAATTTCATTTTTGAAAGTATAATAGACAAAATCAGATTTAATATATTTTTTAATTATTTTTTTGTATTTTTTTAATGAAGTGAAATTTTGACTTTGATATAAAGTTTCAAAAAATCCTGTCATATTGCTTATTGAAGAGTTTTTATCAGAAACTCTCTCAAATTGTACATTATAAAAATTAAAATTTTCTATTTTTTCATCAATAAGTTGCAATATACTTTCTCCAGCCTTAGTTGACAGTTTAACAATAACCTGATCTTCATATATATCATATTTCATTTCAATATCGAAATATATTTGACCATCGTATTTTATAGTTCCTTTATTAAATTCTGAACTAATGAAAAATTTGTGATTTCCATCTATAGTTCTATACTTCTCTGAATATCGAAAACCGTTAAATAGACCTGTGTTTTCGATTCCGACTTGATCGTCAAACCATTTATAATATTCTTTTTGGGTAGATTTTTTTTGACTAAAAGAAGTGAAAATGGGAAGTAAAAATAATAAGTAAAAGATAGTTTTTTTATAATGCATTATGTTTTAAGGAATATAAATAATAAAACACTAAATTTATAAAAATGGATTGATTTAACAATGTTTGAAGTGTTACATTAAAAAAAAATCCAACGTCAAAAAACGTTGGATTTAATCAATTTATAATTTACTTTATTTAATCTTCTGTTAAAACCCAATTCCCACTACTAATTAATGGAATTGCTTGTTTGTATTTTACAGATTTATTTTCGCCTGTCAACACATTTTTAATTGTAACTTTTTCATTTCTACCAATTTTACGCTCGGTTCTTACAATAGTTTCTGTAATTTGCTGTTCCTGCGTTTGATTGGTTTGCGTATCGGCTGTAGGACTTTGGAATTCAGCTTTACTCAACTGAACTTTTTCACGTTTTTGTTCTCGAGCTTGTGATACTTCTTGCGGACTTTGACTAGGTAATTCACCTTTGAATAAAAATGATAAAACCTCTTTATTTACCTTGTTAAGCATTGACTTAAACAATTCAAAAGCCTCGAATTTATAGATCAATAACGGATCTTTTTGTTCATAGGTTGCATTTTGAACCGATTGTTTCATCTCATCCATTTGGCGAAGATGATCTTTCCAAGCATCGTCAATGATAGCCAAAGAAATATTTTTCTCAAAATCGGCAGTTAATTGTTTACCTCCACTTTCATAAGCTTCTTTTAAATTGGTTACAACATTTAAGGTTTTGATACCATCGGTAAACGGAACCATGATTCGCTCATAACGTTCCCCTTGTTTTTCATAAACATCTTTAATTACCGGGAATGCAGCAACAGCATTTCGTTCAATTTTTTCTTTATAATGTTTGTAAACAATGTCAAATAATTCCTGAATTAATTCTTGTTCATCTTTTTCTTCAAACTCTTTTTTGTCAAATGGTGAAGTAGTTGAAGAAAAACGGATCAGTTCAAATTCGAAATTTGAATAATCATTACCTGGCTTGTTTTCTAAAACTATTGATTCACAAGTATCGTAGATCATATTTACAATATCTACCTGAAGACGTTCGCCATACAAAGCGTGTCTTCTTCGCTTGTAAACAACTTCACGTTGTGAATTCATAATATCATCATACTCCAATAATCTTTTACGAATACCAAAGTTGTTTTCTTCTACTTTTTTCTGAGCTCTTTCAATAGATTTTGAGATCATTGAGTGCTGAATAACTTCTCCTTCTTGTAGTCCCATTTTATCCATCATTTTTGCAATTCTTTCCGATCCGAAAAGACGCATCAAATTATCTTCTAATGAAACATAAAACTGAGAAGAACCGGGGTCTCCCTGACGGCCTGCACGACCTCTTAACTGACGGTCAACACGACGGGAATCATGACGCTCTGTACCGATAATTGCCAAACCTCCTGCGTCTTTAACTTCATCGATTAATTTAATGTCGGTACCACGACCTGCCATGTTCGTTGCTATAGTTACAACTCCCGGATTACCTGCCAAAGCAACAATGTCAGCTTCTTTTTTATGCATTTTTGCATTCAGGACATTGTGTTCAATTTTCCTTACGGATAAAAGTCTGGAAAGTAATTCTGAAATTTCTACTGAAGTTGTACCAACCAAAACAGGTCTTTTTTTCTCAACTAACCGAACAATTTCATCGATTACAGCATTATATTTTTCACGCTTGGTCTTGTAGATCAGGTCTTCTCGGTCATCACGTATCAAAGGCATGTTTGTAGGAATTTCTACAACATCCAATTTGTAGATCTCCCAAAATTCACCTGCTTCTGTAATTGCAGTACCTGTCATACCTGATAACTTGCGGTACATCCTGAAGTAATTTTGTAAAGTAACCGTAGCATAGGTTTGTGTTGCAGCTTCAATTTTTACATTTTCTTTGGCTTCGATTGCCTGGTGTAAACCATCAGAATATCTACGGCCATCCATAATACGACCGGTTTGCTCATCTACGATCTTTATCTGGTCCTCCATGATCACATATTCTACATCTTTTTCAAATAAAGTATATGCTTTTAATAACTGGTTAAGGGTGTGAATACGTTCACTTTTTATGCTAAAATCACGATATAACTCATCTTTTGCGCTAATTTTTTCTTCATCGGAAATATCGTCATTATCAATTTTGGCGATCTCCATACCGATATCCGGTAAGACAAAGAAACTACCTTCACTATCTTTTCCTGAAAGGTGCGCAATTCCTTTATCTGTTAAGTCAATGGAATTAGTTTTTTCATCGATAACAAAATAAAGATCTTTGTCGATTGTAGGCATCTCACGATTGTTATCCTGCATAAAAAAGTTTTCATTTTTTTGCAATAATTGTTTGATACCTTCCTGACTTAAATATTTAATTAAGGCTTTATTTTTTGGTAAACCTCTAAAAACCCGATATAATAAAACACCACCTTCTTTAGTATTGCCTTCAGAGATCATTTTTTTAGCATCGGCTAAAACTCCGGTAAGATATTTACTTTGAGTTTTTACGATCTCATCAACTTTTGGTTTAAGTTCATTAAATTCGTGGCGGTCACCTTGCGGGGTTGCACCCGAAATGATCAAAGGAGTACGGGCATCATCTACCAAAACAGAATCCACCTCATCAATAATTGTGTAATTATGAGGTCTTTGTACCAGGTCATCCGGTTTATGAGCCATATTATCACGTAAATAATCGAATCCAAATTCATTATTGGTTCCGTAGGTGATATCTGCATTATATGCATCTCTTCTTTCCTGAGAGTTTGGCTGGTGGTTATCAATACAATCAACACTTAAACCGTGAAATTCAAAAATTGGCCCCATCCATGCAGCATCACGTTTAGCCAGATAATCATTAACGGTAACAACATGAACACCTTTTCCTGTTAAAGCGTTTAGGTATATTGGAAGTGTAGCAACCAAAGTTTTACCTTCCCCGGTCATCATCTCAGCAATTTTACCCTGGTGAAGTACAGAACCACCGATTAATTGCACATCGTAGTGGATCATATCCCAGGTTATTGGTTTTCCTGCTGCATCCCAGGAATTTTTCCAGATAGCCTTTTCTTCATCCAAAGTAACATATTCTTTAGTTCCGGAAATTACTCTGTCAAAAGGAGTTGCTTTAACTTCTAACTCGGTATTGTTCACAAAGCGTTTTGCTGTTTCTTTTACCACAGCAAATGCTTCGGGCTGAATTTCATTTAAAACAGATTCGGAAGTTTCGTAAACTTGATCTTCCAGATTGTCAATTTCCTTGTAGATTTCTTCTTTTCTATCGATATCTGCAGTTTCTGCTTCGGATTTTAATTGAGAGATCTGATCTTCTATATCCTTAACAGCATCGTTTATTTTTCGTTTGAATTCTTCTGTTTTATCGCGAAGTTGATCTATGGTAAGCCCTTCTATTTCATGGTCAAATGCTCTAACATTATCAACGATAGGTTGTAAAAGTTTTAAGTCTTTTTTCTTCTTATCTCCAACAAAGACTTTTAATACATTATTAAGTAAACTCATTATAATTTGTAATTTTATTTCGGGTTGAATTGAAAATCAATTAGTTCTCTTTTTCAAAAAAGGAGTTCAAATTTAAGCAAAAAAAAAGCCTCAACAGAGACTTTTACATTTTAATATTCATCTTCATTCCAGAGGAAATCTTCTTCGGTTGGATAGTCCGGCCAGATCTCTTGAATGGTTTCGTAAATTTCTCCTTCATCTTCAATAGCTTGCAAGTTTTCAACTACTTCTAATGGAGCACCTGTTCTAATTGCATAATCAATCAATTCATCTTTTGTCGCCGGCCAAGGTGCGTCACTTAAATATGATGCTAATTCTAAGGTCCAATACATGGGTTTAATTTTTGTGCAAAAATAATTTTATTATCTAAATAAGCAAGTTTTTTACCTAATTTTTTTAAATAAAATTGAACTATTTAAAAGAACATAATTATTAATAGATTATTTTTTTGAATTCCAGGCAATTTCTATTGCTTTATTATCCTTAGTCAACTTTCGTGCCAGCACAAATAAAAAGTCGGATAATCTGTTTGTATATATTAGGATGTTATTATTAATAGGTTCATTTTCATTTAATTGGACAATGAGCCTTTCTGCTCTTCTGCAAATACTTCTGGCAATATGACAGAATGACACAGTGGTATGTCCGCCAGGCAAAACAAAATTGGTCATTGGGGATAATTCTGAATTCATTTTGTCAATTTCATTTTCTAAAAAAAGGATATCATCCTTGGAGATCTTATCAATTTTTAATCTTTCCTTACCTGACTTTAATTTTTCTTTTCGGGGTGGGGTTGCGAGCATTGCTCCCAGAGTAAACAGATCGTTTTGAATTTTAATCAAAGAATCAAAAGAATTTGCATCGATTTTTTGATCTCTGATCAATCCGATGTAGGAATTTAGTTCGTCGATTGTTCCGTAAGATTCAATTCGAAGGTCAAATTTTTTTACTCTGGCACCTCCAAATAAGGAAGTTTCACCTGTATCGCCGGTTTTGGTATATATTTTCAT
>JBDLIB010000093.1:0-12410 GCA_039715085.1 Bacteroidota bacterium
GATATTGTTTCTGTAAAGAAAGGCCATTTGGGTTCCAGTTTAGGGGTTGTAGAATTAACAATTGCCTTACATTATGTTTTTGATACCCCAAACGATCTATTGGTTTGGGATGTTGGCCATCAGGCTTATGTTCATAAGATCTTAACCGAGAGAAAAGATATCTTTCATACCAACAGGCAGTTAGGCGGTATTTCAGGTTTCCCAAATAGAGAGGAGAGTCGATATGATGCTTTTGGTGTCGGGCACGCTTCCACGTCAATTTCTGCTGCATTAGGGATGGCTATAGCTTCAGGACTGAAAGGTGAAACAGAAAAACAACATATTGCAGTTATCGGTGATGCGAGTATTGCCGGGGGTATGGCTTTTGAAGCCTTAAATCATGCCGGGGTTTCAAAATCAAATCTATTGATCATTCTCAATGATAATGAAATGGGAATTGACCCAAATGTTGGTGCGCTAAAAAAATACCTGACATCTATTAAAAATAGAGAAGATAACCATCAAACCAGCCTGTCGGCGAAACAGGACAATATTTTCGAAGCCTTGAATTTTTCCTATTCAGGGCCTGTTGATGGGCATGATATAAAAAAATTGATTGCGGAATTAGAAAGGTTAAAAACCATAAAAGGGCCTAAGTTTTTACACATAATCACTAAAAAAGGAAAAGGGCTCCGTCAGGCGGAAATTGATCAGATCACTTATCACGCACCTGGAGAATTTGACAGGATTACCGGAGATCTCATTAAAAAATCTGATGAGGTTCTGCCTCCAAAATTTCAAGATGTTTTTGGGGAAACATTGGTAGAATTAGCCGAAAAAAATTCAAAGATAATCGGAATTACTCCTGCAATGCCTACCGGAAGTTCGATGAAAATAATGATAGAGAAATGTCCCGAAAGGGCATTTGATGTAGGTATCGCAGAACAACATGCTGTAACTTTAGCTGCCGGAATGGCTACCCGGGGAATGGTACCTTTCTGCGCAATTTATTCTACTTTTCTACAGCGGGCATATGATCAGGTAATTCACGACGTGGCTATTCAGAAATTACCGGTGATCTTCTGTCTGGATCGTGCCGGTTTGGTTGGTGAAGACGGAGCAACACATCACGGAGTTTTTGATCTGGCATTTCTCAGACCTATTCCAAATATGATAATTTTTGCCCCGATGAATGAAATTGAACTTCGAAATATAATGTACACGGCTCAACTCGGGTTAAATAATCCAATTGCAATCAGATATCCAAGAGCCAGAGGGAAAAACATACATTGGAAAGAAGATTTTCAGAAATTAGAAATTGGAAAAGGAGAAAAACTTACTGATGGCAATAAATTAGCTATTCTAAGTATCGGAACCATTGGGGAAAATGTAAAAAAAATAATTACCAAATATCCAAAAGGAAGCATTGCTCATTTCAATATGCGTTTTATTAAACCTTTGGATAAAGAGCTATTACATGACATTTTTATTAATTTTGCCCTGATCTTAACCATTGAAGATGGTGTTCTGGCCGCAGGGTTTGGATCTGCAATATTAGAATTTGCCAATCAAAATAATTATCAACAAAAAACCATAAAACGATTAGGTGTTCCCGATAATTTTGTGGAGCATGGAACAGTTAAAGAATTATATAAAGAAGTAGGGTTAGATGATATATCTATTCTAAGAAGTATCGATTTAATTTTACAAAATAAAGCAGAATAAATCAGATAAAATAGTAACCAAATCAGAATGCTAAAAATGAGGATCATATTTACCGTATTATTTACTGTTCTTTTTATTTCTTTTTCAAAAGCTCAGATAAAAGATTCACTTAAAGTAAAAAATTACCCTGTTAAAGGAATTGATTTGCTTATAGATGATTTTAAAATTGATACTATAAGGTTTGATGAAGTTCCTAAATCCAATATGGTTTATATCAACAAGAAACTACTCGAATCTTTATTAAAGCCATACTACATCATTTCGATTGATCCAATTACAAATGATACTGTTTTTTCTACACGTTACAGGATGGTGACAAATCCAATAAACAATGACACCTCTTATGTTTCAAAACCAAAGACTAAAAAATATATTGCTCCAAAAATGAAGTATGGGATCGATACTTTAGTCATTGAAAATCCTTTTGTAAATGTTGTTATTGAAAAACCAAGTCAGGTAAAGGACCCCGAATGGTGGAAAAACAAAAACAGTATCGGACTTGATATAAATGAAGCTGCTTTTATGAACTGGAGTGCCGGAGGTAATAACACTGTTTCCGGATTGCTTAAAATTTATTTTGGGACAACTTATGAAGACCGGTATATGTTATGGAATAGTGAAATATCTGCCAGGTACGGGTTAAACCAACAAGAAGAAAAGGGACTTCGAAAGACAGATGATGAATTAAAGTTGAGTTCTACATTTGGTTATAGAAAGGATACCATAACAAATTGGTATTATTCGGTGAAACTTAATTTTAATACACAATTTACCGATGGTTTTAAATATCCTAATACAGACCAACCTATATCAAGATTTTTCGCCCCTGCATATCTGTTCGTTGGAGCAGGTGCTCAATACAACTTAAAGGAAAAGAGTTTTTCAGTTTATCTATCTCCGTTAACACTAAAATCAACTTTTGTTCTTGATGATAATCTTTCAAACGAAGGTGCTTTTGGTGTTGATGAAGGGAAAAACTCCAGAAATCAATTTGGTGCATTAATCCAAGGCAGCTGGGATACCGAAGTCTTTAAAAATGTAGCTATGAGCAACCGGTTAAGCTTATACTCAGATTATTTGAATAATTTTGGAAATATTGATGTTGACTGGGCACTTGATTTTAGATTTAAGATCAATACTTTTTTAGAAGCCAGTTTTGGAACACATCTAATTTATGATGATGATATAAAATATAAAGAAGATACTAATGACGATGGTGAATTAGAAACTTTTGGCCCAAAAGTTCAGTTAAAACAACAACTGGGAATTGGTCTTATTTATAAGTTTTAGAAGTCCTTTCTAAACAATTGAAAGATTAAAAAATTCAACAAATTAACCTGCTTATAATTGTGGAACTGTTTAATCGTGTATTTGTGTAATTAATTTACGATTAAATTTTCTTCACATATTTAGTAATGATAACGATCTGCTGGCCATCTACTTTTCCTTCAATGTATTCCTCGTTTTCACGATCTAAAGAAATTCTTCTAACCGCTGTTCCTTGTTTTGCGACCATACTCGAACCTTTTACCTTCAGATCTTTTATAAGCACTACTGAATCTCCTGCTTCTAAAATAACACCATTACTGTCTCTATGAACAATTTTATCTTCTTCATCTACACCTTCTCCGGTAGCCTGCGCCCATTCTAAGATTTTATCATCCAGATACATCATATCAAGCAGATCCTGAGGCCATCCTTCGGCACGTAAACGGGTTAACATTCTCCATGCAACCACCTGTACTGCAGCAAATTCACTCCACATACTATCGTTTAAACAGCGCCAGTGATTCACATTGACACTATCAGGGTTCTCAATCTGATCTATACAAGTAGTACAGGCAAGAATACTATCATCTTCAGTTCCTTTTGAATTTGGTGGCACTTCATAAACTTTTAGGTTATCAGTATTTCCACATAATTCACATTTTGATCCGCTTCTGGTATGTAATTTTTTTGATATACTCATTTTCTAATTTATTGTAGTATTTGAGGATGCAAAAATACATTTTATATTCTGAAGTTCTTTCGTTACTTTTTCGATTTTTAATGCAGGATTATTTTTTGGATAATCCAACTTTTACTCTAGCTTATCTCTTAGCTTTTTAGGTAAACCCTGTACTATAAGATCAAAAGATTGGTCTATCATCTCCCGAAGAAAGTCATCGGAAAAGGAACCGTCTACTATTACAGTATTCCAGTGTTTTTTACTCATATGATATCCGGGTATGATACTTTCGAATTCTTCTCTTAGCTCAATCGCCTTCTCTGGATCACATTTTAAATTTACTCGAAATTCGGGATTGTCCAACCCGGTTAAAGCGAACATTTTATTACATACCTTAAAGACCAATGTGACTTCATCAAAAGGAAAATGTTCTGTAACGCATGGTTTTTTGAGACAATATATCCTGAATTCTTCAACATTCATTATCTATAGGCTTTTTGTTCCTGTTATCTTATTTGTAAACAAAACTACTAACCTTCCATGCTGGATGGCTTAAACCCGTAAAAACTTACAAATTATCCAAACTATAAAAAGTTCCCCTGTTTTCTTTTCTTTCCATAGACTGCTTTACGATCAGGTATGAGATAGCATTTAAATTCCGTAACTCACAGATCTGAGGTGATAATTTCGAATTGGCGTAAGCCTTTTCGGTATCCTGATATAAATAGTTTAAATGATCTAATGCTTTTTCCAATCTTTCATCTGACCGAACAATTGCTACAAGATCTGTCATGATATTCTGAATGGTTTTTCTATTGTGTGATATCAAAACCCTTTCCTCAGGAACAGTTGTACCTTCCTCATCCCATTCGGGAATGATTAATTTTTCATCAAAAATAAGGTCTTTTCTGTTTTCCGAAATTTCACTGGCAATCCTGCTTCCAAAAACCAATGCTTCCAATAAAGAGTTGGATGCTAAACGATTAGCTCCATGCAATCCTGTTCGGGAACACTCCCCACATGCAAATAGATTTTTTATGGAAGAATACCCGTTTTTATCTACTATTATTCCTCCCATCAGATAATGGGCAGCGGGAAGTACCGGAATATATTGTGTCGCTACGTCAATTCCTAAACTTTTACACTTCGCATAAATATTGGGAAAATGCTTAATAAATGCTTCTTTATCCAAATGGGTGCAATCCAGATACACATGTTGATTACCGCTTTTTATCAATTCACCATCAATTGCCCTGGCAACTATATCTCTAGGTGCCAATTCAGCTCTTTCATCAACATCAGGCATAAATCGTTCCCCTTTTTTATTACGCAAATACGCCCCAAAACCACGTACGGCTTCCGAAATTAAAAAAGCCGGACTTTCACCGGGTTGATACAAAGAAGTTGGATGAAATTGTACAAATTCCATATCACCAATTCTTGCTTTAGCCCGATACGCCATCGCAACACCATCACCTGTTGCAACTTTCGGATTTGTTGTTGCAGCATAAACCTGGCCAATACCTCCTGTAGCCAAAACAATAGAAGTTGCCAGATAGGTATCGATCTTTTTCGTTTTTTGATCTAAAATATAAGCTCCGTAACAAGTAATATCATTCTTATTATAAGTTTTTTCAGGAATATGGTGATTCGTAATCAGATCTATTGCAAAATGATATGGTAAAAGTGTGATATTTGGTAAGGATTCTACCTGTTCTAACAAAGTTTTCTCAATCTCAAAACCGGTAACATCTTTATGATGCAGAATTCTGTGTGCCGAATGCCCCCCTTCCTTTCCCAAATCAAATTCTCCGGTAGTTGTTTCATCAAAATCTGCACCCCAATTTATTAATTGCCGCATACACTCCGGCGCATCTTCCACAACAAATTTTACAACATCAGGATTATTTAATTGATCTCCTGCAATCATTGTATCATTTATATGATCCTCAAATGAATCGAGTTTATCCCAAACCGAGGCTATTCCGCCTTGTGCATATTTAGTGTTTGATTCGCTCTCATCTGCTTTTGCAACAACTAAGACTTTTTTATCGGGTAATGCTTTTGCAGTTTTAATTGCAATGGTAAGCCCTGCAACTCCCGAACCCAAAATTAAGGTATCTATTTTGAAAATGCTCATCTTATTTTGTGAAACTCAGTTTTGAGAATACTGCTTTAGCGGAATTATTCAAAACTGAAAGTTGAACTAATCCCGCTTTTTCTAGGCGGGATCTCTTGACCTTCTCTAGGTCGATATTATTAGATTCTTCCATATTACATAATTTATGACTTAATATTTTTTATTTCCTGGAAGAAATATCTAACATTCTTTGAATTGGCACCAAAGCTTTTTCCTGAATATCTTTAGGTACGTGAATTTCGGGAAGCTCGTATTTCATACACAAATACAATTTTTGCATTGTATTCATTTTCATATAAGGACATTCGCTACAAGCACAACTGTTATCTTCAAATGCAGGCGCAGGTATCAATTCCTTATCGGGAACTTCTTTTTGCATTTCGTGCAGAATACCCGCTTCAGTTGCTACAATAAATTCTTTTGCAGGATTGGTTTTTGCATAATTGATCAATCCGGCAGTTGAACCAATATATTCGGCAGTTTTTAAAATATGGTCTTGCGATTCGGGATGCGCAATAATCTTGGCTTTTGGATGTGCATGGTGTGTATTTAATAATTTGTCGATTGAAAAAGCTTCGTGAACCACACAAGCACCATCCCATAACAACATCTCTCTTCCTGTCTCTTTATTGATCCATGCACCCAAATTACGATCCGGAGCAAAAATGATCGGTTGATCCAAAGGAATTGAATCCACTATTTTCTTTGCATTGGAGGAAGTACAACAAATATCACTGATTGCTTTTACCTCAGCCGAAGTATTAACATAGGTTACCACCAAATGGTCGGGATGTTTATCCTTTAAAGCCTGAAGGTCTTTAGGTTCACAGGACTCTGCCAAAGAACATCCGGCATTCAGATCGGGTAAAACAACTTTTTTCTCAGGATTTAGAATTTTTGCTGTTTCTGCCATAAAATGAACTCCGGCAAAAACTATCAGATCAGCATCCACTTCTGCTGCTTTGTATGAAAGTTGTAAACTGTCACCAACAAAATCAGCTATATCCTGTATTGCAGGTTCCTGATAATAATGTGCAAGAATAACAGCATTCTTTTCCTTTTTCAACTTTAATATCTCTTCTGCAAAATCAATATTTTCCGGAGTATCAATTTCTAAATATCCTGCTTCGTTTAAGTTCGCTTTAGCTTTATCTAATTTCATAATCTTCAAATATCATTTATAAGTATTGCAAAATTAAGGATTTTTGAGATATAAGTTGTTCTATTTAGCAACAAACAAATAGTATAAAACTTTTAATTCTTTAAGTAAATTCTACCCTTTATTTATATGTGATGTTTGTTACATTAAGAGAATTTCATTATATTATTAGCTGTATTAACTTTTTAATACAATTAACAAATCCAATATATAATATTTTGATTATGAAAAATATAAATGCATATGCAGCTGGTAAACCCGGAGGAAAATTGAAGCCTTTCCAATATAAATTACCAAAACTTGGAAGTGAACAAGTTGATATAAAAGTCCATTATTGCGGAATATGCCACTCCGATCTGAGCATGCTTAAAAACGAATGGGAAATGACAGAATATCCTTTTGTTCCGGGACATGAAATTGTAGGTGAAGTCGTGGAAACGGGTAACGAGGTCAAGAATTTAAAAGTAGGTGACCTTGTGGGGCTTGGCTGGTACTCAGGTTCGTGTATGCATTGTGACCAGTGTATGGATGGCCATCACAATCTTTGCAGTGATGCTGAACAGACCATTGTTGGAAGGCATGGCGGTTTTGCCGATTATGTAAGAAGCCATTGGTCATGGGTTATCCCTTTACCCAAAAATGTTGATCTGAAAAAAGCCGGGCCATTATTCTGTGGTGGAATTACGGTTTTTAACCCCATCATTTTGGCAGATGTTAAACCAACCGATAAAGTTGGTGTTATCGGAATTGGTGGTTTAGGACACATGGCTATTAAATTTTTACATAAATGGGGTTGTGAAGTTGTGGCATTTAGTTCACACACTGATAAAGAAAAACAAATTCTGGAAATGGGCGCCGACAAAGTGATTAATTCAACTAATCCTGAAGATCTGGAAAGTTTAGCCGGAAATTTAAATTTCATCCTAAATACAACTAATGTAACTTTAGACTGGAATTCTTATTTAATGACTCTTGCTCCAAGAGGAACTTTCCATAATGTAGGAGCTATTATGGAACCTATGGCAATACCGGCTTTTACATTGGTTATGGGTGAAAAATCAGTTTCAGGAAGTCCTTTGGGAAGTATTGCACTAACCAGAACCATGCTGGATTTTTGTGTTCGACATGATATTTATCCTATTGTAGAAGAATTCCCATTAGAAAGAGTCAATGAAGCATTAGAGCATCTAGAAAGTGGAAAAGCGAGATATAGAATAGTGCTTAAGGTTTAAGTATTAAACAACCTTTTCTATAATATGATCAACTTCTTTAGAAAAATAAGAAAAAAACTAGCCGGTGAGAATCAGTTTTTAAAATACTCCCGCTATGCTATTGGCGAAATTGTGCTTGTGGTAATAGGGATATTGATTGCATTACAGATCAACAACTGGAATCAGGAAGATAAAAACCATCAAAAAGAAATGTTCTACTTGATAGGACTTAAAGAAGGCTTACAAAGTTCAAAAGTTGAATTGGCCAGGATCATAGAAAAAACAAAAAAAACTTGGCTAAGTAGTGATTCTTTAATATTGATCTCACGTTCGTATAATACATCCATTCCTGACCAGGCTTTAGATTCGTTGATTATTCTTTCAATAAACTATGCCATATTCACCCCGGATGAAGGAATTATCACTGAAATAATCAATTCAGGCGATTTAGAAATCATTAAAGATAAATCCATCAGAAGATATATAGCCTCACGGGATTCTCATTTAAATAATATTAAAAAATATGAGGAATTCCAGAAAACGATCTCTGAAAAATACATAGACTATTTAACAGAAAATATTGATTTTACAAATCTGGAAGAAAGTAATTCAATCACCATTTCTGAAACAAAAGATGGGTTTTTTTCCAATCTGATATTTCGAAATCATTTATCCGGTAGATCTCGGAGTTCCAGAATTTTAAATCAATTATATATAAATGAACTTAAAATGATTGATTCAATAGAAATTATCATTGACAGAGAATTAGAAAATAAAATCCAATGAAAATAGCAGCAGCCCAATTATCACCAATATTTTTAAACAAAGAGGAAACAACCAATAAAGCTTGTAATGCAATTGCTGAAGCCGGTAAAAAAGGAGCAAAATTGATCGTTTTCCCTGAGGCTTTTATTTCCGGTTACCCTGATTGGGTTTGGTTGATTCCGAATAGTAAGAGTACTGATCTGAACAAACTATACTTAAAACTAGTAGAAAATGCAGTTTCTGTTCCCGATGATTCTACTACAAAACTGTGTAAAGCAGCAAAAGAAGCCAATATCAATGTGGTAATGGGAATGCATGAAAAAAACACGGAAACAAGTAATGCCAGTTTGTACAATAGCCTGTTGTTTATCGATGAGAAAGGAGAAATATTAGGTAAACACAGAAAATTGATCCCAACCGGGGGTGAACGTCTCATCTGGGCACAAGGGGATGGTAGTTCATTAAAAACTTATGACAGCTCTGCAGGTAAAATTGGCGGACTCATTTGCTGGGAAAATTTTATGCCGCTTGCCCGAAATACCATGTACGAAAATGGTACCCAAATTCTTGCTGCACCAACCTGGGACAAAAGCGAAAATTGGTTATTAAGTATGCAACATATTGCCAGAGAAGGTGGAATATTTATCGTTAGCACATGCCAGGCTCTAAAAATGGATGACATACCAGATGAATTTGAGTTTAAAAAATTGTACCCCGAGGGAAGAGAATGGATCAACTTTGGCAATAGTTGTATTGTTGGCCCAACCGGTAAAATAATTGCCGGGCCATTAAAGGAAGAGGAAGGAATTCTTTATGCTGATATTGACCTGCAAGAAATAATTTCCGCCAAACGAATGTTTGATGTAGTTGGGCATTATTCCAGACCCGATGTTTTTGAATTTAAAATGAAAAAGTAATTTTTTAATGTCCTTTTAGGACAAACAATTAACAAATTATGTTTATTGTTTGCCCTATCTTTGAAAATCGAAAATTCAATCTTAAAATTCCTATTTTTATGAAGGTTCAAATCATTTTAAACAGTTCTGATAAAATGTCAGCTGTAAAAATAGACAAAGGGGAACTCGTAAGCTTCATCAAAGACAATGAAGAATTAATTCACCAAAAAGGCAGTCCCGGATGGAATAGATCGGAAATTGAAATGTTCCCTATTATTGGTCCGACCTCCAAAAATAACAATAAGGTTTCCACACTAAAAGGAGAAGGTGTTCAGGATCAACATGGTTTGTTGAGAGAATTGAAATACAACTTTGTTGACAGTTCAGAAACAAAAGCTGTCTTTGAAAAAACTTATAAAGCCGGTACTAAGATCAGGAATGATAAATTCCCGGATAAATCTAATAATGAATTTGTTTTTTGGCCTTTTGATTTTTCTTTTAAAAAATATTTTGAACTGGAAAATGATTCCCTTAAGATCACTTTCGAAATTAATTCGGAAAAAGGGATGCCTTTTATGCTTGGTTTCCATCCTGCATTCAAATTATCGGGTAAAGGTGATGAAATTATTGAGGTAAAAGATCAAAAAGTAACTATTGATGAAGTTATTAAAAAAGGAGGAAATGCGTTTCCGTTCTTTGATGTAGAACAAGTTAATTTGATTAAAAAAGTAGGGCAAAATATTAACTTTAAAACCGAAGGTTTCAACAATATCATGTTTTGGACACAGGTAAAGAATATGGTTTGCTTAGAGCCAATCACCCAATACCCTGATTTAGAAAGTCAAAGTTATTCCGAAAAGAATATGAGAATTTCTAAAGGTATAGAGGTTTTCAGTGTTGAGATAAGTACATTTTGAAATAAATGGAAATAAAAAAGGGGTTATTTTAACCCCTCTCTTTCGATATTTAATTTTAGTAAGTGATTTTCTAATTCCAGAAGAAAAACTTTTAATTCTAAGGAATAGATTTTAATCGCATCCAGCGTTGATCTTTTCATAAATAGCAATTTGTTTTTTTAGCATTTTTTTATTCGTGAAATCTAAAAATGTAGAAATCTATTAACATAAACGGAAGTAGATTTAATTTAGTATGAAACCTTTAAAAATTTTCATCAATCTGAATGATACAGAATATGAAAATATCATTTTTCTGAACTAATAATTTGTATTTTTGTCCTTCAACTCTCTCAAAATTTTAAACATGAAAAAAATCCAAATGGTCGACTTGCAAAGTCAGTACAAAAAAATCCAACCTGAAATAGATAAAAAAGTTATTGAAGTAATTCGTTCTTCGGCATATATCAACGGTCCCGAAGTGAAAAGTTTTCAAAAAGAATTAGAAGAATACCTTCAGGTAAAACATGTTATTCCATGTGGAAATGGTACAGATGCTTTGCAAATAGCCATGATGGGATTAGGATTGGAGCAAGGAGATGAGGTTATTACAGCTGATTTCACTTTTGCTGCAACTGTTGAGGTTATCGGACTTTTAAAACTGACACCCGTTTTGGTCGATGTGGAAAAAGAAACTTTCAACATGGATATGGAAGCTTTGAAAAAAGCTATAACACCTAAAACAAAGGCGATTGTTCCGGTTCATTTGTTCGGCCAGTGTGCTAACATGGAAGCCATTTTAAAAATTGCCAAAGAACACAACCTTTATGTTATTGAAGATACTGCCCAGGCAATTGGAGCCGATTTTACCTTCAATGACGGAACTATTAAGAAGGCCGGTACTATTGGTAATGTTGGCACAACATCGTTTTTCCCATCAAAAAATTTAGGCTGTTACGGTGATGGCGGTGCAATTTTTACCAATGATG
Organism: Bacteroidota bacterium; assembly: GCA_039715085.1. Classification (GTDB taxonomy): domain Bacteria; phylum Bacteroidota; class Bacteroidia; order Flavobacteriales; family Flavobacteriaceae; genus Namhaeicola. The sequence goes on from JBDLIB010000093.1 coordinate 11,706, forward strand.
ATGATCTGGCACATACGCTTCGCGGAATGGTAAATCATGGAATGTATAAAAGATATTATCACGATGTAATTGGTGTGAATTCGAGATTGGACAGTGTTCAGGCAGCCGTTTTAAGGATCAAATTACCTTACCTGGATACTTATTGTAAGGCTAGATTGGAAGCAGCAAATTATTATAATCAGGCTTTCGCCGAATGTGATCAGGTAACAACACCTGTTACAAGTGATTTTACAACACATGTTTTCCATCAATACACTTTAAAATTAAAAAATGTTGACCGAAATGCTTTAAATATGCATTTGATGGAACAAGGAATTCCGAATGCTATTTATTATCCGGTTCCTCTACACAAACAAAAAGCATATGCAAACTCACGCTATAAAGAAGAAGATTTTAAAGTAACTAATGAGCTGTCAGAAACTGTTATTTCACTTCCGATTCACACCGAACTGGAAAAAGAACAACAGGATTTTATAGTGAAAACTATTCTAGATTTTATCAAATAAGATATTTTAGTGCTTTTCTCTATTTTGTATATTTTTTAAGAAAGTTTCAGAAGAAACAATTCTAAACATATTAAATCCTACCCCAATATTCTACTTATATTAAAATATTAATTTATTTAGGTTAAAATATTATTATATCATAGTAAATTTTAATGTATTCATATCTTTTTTGTTAATTTTTTTAAGGATTTCTTTATTA
>JBDLIB010000094.1:0-12276 GCA_039715085.1 Bacteroidota bacterium
AGAAGCTTATAGGGCTTCAAATTAATTAGTGTTTTGTAATAGAATTAGAACCACATCTTATCAGGTGTGGTTTTTTTATTGATTTTAATCTAAAAGAATTTCTCGATCCCGGGTGCTTGGAATACCTTGGAGTTTCCGCTTAAACTTCTCCTTGAGGAGAGGTCAAAACTGTTTTTACAGTTTTGGGTGAGGTGTAAATAAATAAATTTCAAGAAATTTTTTATTTACCACTTTTTATAATTAATTTCTCCTTTGTCAATCTCAACAGGTTTTTCGTTTTTACGGAATAATCTGGCTGTTAAATTACCTTTTAAAGTTATTTTCTGTCCTCTTACTTCCAACCAACTACTTTCTCTTAATCCCAAAACCGGTATTTTGTTGTAGGTATGAAATTCTTTAATCCTGGTTTCTCTTGTTTCACCTTTGTGTTTAGAACCCGGATCAGGATCTAAATAATGTGGGTTAAGATTAAAAGGAAGTAACTCTAAAGTATTAAAACTTGGCGGATATATAATCGGCATATCATTAGTTGTTTGCATGCTTATGCCTGTAATATTACTTCCGGCACTGGTTCCTAAATAGGGTGTGCCATTCTCAATAGTATTTTTTATCACATCAATTAGATTGAGATCATACAATGTTTTGACCAGGACAAAAGTATTGCCACCACCGGTAAAAATTGCTTCTGCATTCTTAATTGCTTTTTTCGGATCTTCAAATTGGTGAATCCCTTTTACCGAAATATCGATCTTTGAGAAAGCATCTGTTACCAAGGCTGTATATCCATCATAAGAAATTCCGCCTGGACGTGCATACGGGATAAATAATATTTCATTTGTTCCTTTAAAAAAATCCTGTAAAGCAGGTAAAATATATTCTAAATATCCACTTCCGTAAACTGTCGAAGTACTGGCAATGATTAGTTTTTTCATATTTAAATTTTAATCAAAGTTAAGAATTCTTAGTATTTAACAAAAATTTATTAAAATCTTATAAAAAATTAAGAAAACAGAGTTGTTTCTTTGTTTAAATGAATCAGTTAGCACTTCTAGTTGTATTATTCTTTACTTTACATTTAAGTGCGCAAGAATCTAAAACTTTTATTCAAGGTAGGGTTTTTTCAGATACTATTCCTGTAGAAAACATACACATCATCAATAAATCTACTAACAAAGGAACGATTAGCAATAAAAACGGTGACTTTAAAATATTCGTAAGTATCAACGATACGATTACTTTTTCAGGAGTACAATTTTATAAAGAAACCATCATAATTTCAAAACAAATAATTGATGCAAAATTTATAAGGATATTCTTAATTGATAAAATTAATGAACTACATGAAGTAAACCTGTCACCTTATGAATTAACAGGAAATTTAATTACTGATTCCAATAAAGTTAAAGATTCTGTTTCTAAAGTAAAATCAGATGCTCTAAATTTTGGCGAAATGGATTTTAGTATTGCTTCAATCTCAGTAGCTAAAAATTTAGATGAGGATAGGTTGCCTGACCCAACAGATCCAAATATGCAGGTCGGAGGAGATATTGTTGGATTGTTGTCAATGGTGCTCAAACCCGTTATCAAAGAAGCTTCAAAAATAGGAAAGAAAAAAAGAGTACAAAAAGAAGAGGAGAGAAAGTATCAAATTCAGTTAAAAACTGCACCTCAACAAATTAGAGAAGACTTTGGGGATGATTTTTTTATTGAAACACTAGGTATCTCGGTTGACCAGATTGAAGGTTTTATATTGCATTGTGTTGAAAAAGGTATAAATAATTTGTTTTTAAAAAATAAAAAGATAGAAATGATTGATGTATTTCTATCTGAAAGTAAGAAATATAAAAAATAAATTACTGCTTTTTGTTCCGGTTAGAGCCATGCTAATTTTGTTTTCTTTTTTCTTCTTTTTGCTGCTCTTTCTCCAATTTCTTAAAGTATCCCCTTAAAAGAAAGCTATGTTTAAGGGCTTCTAAATTCTCATTCAAAAGTACACTTCCTTCTTTAATGTTTTTCATTGTTTCATCTACATCTTTGACTAATACGGTGTCATTAACAACATAATTAAATGTTCCTTTACCATTTTTAAATTCTAATATAACATCGTTTAAATTGGCAATTACAGAATCTATATTAATACTTGAATTATCTAAATTATCTATTATCGATTTAATTTTAACACCTGATATTGAGTCGCTTAACAAAACAGATACTAAGCTGTTATCATAGTCTACAGAAGTTATAATTTTATTCAATTCGTTAATTGTTTTAGAGGCATTAGCACTTGATATTTTAAGGTTATATATTGTTTGTTTGAAAGCAGAGGTCGTAACAGAATCATTGATTAACGTTCCTAAAACGCCTTTTCCTTTATTGATATCTGAAGTGATTTTTAACAGGTCTGCAGTTAATAAAGCTGCATTTTCATTGGTTGTATTTAAAGTTGATAACATGTCACTGGTAGTTATTTTGCTGTAGGATCTTATCGTGTCTCCCGGTATTAATGGTACCGAATTTTCCTTATCTGGAACAATATTAATAACCATGCTCCCTACTAATCCGTCGGAGCCAATGGCAGCAATAACATTTTTTTTCATGTGTTCTAATATTTTGGTTTCAATTACCATTTTAACATATATAGTTGTATCATTAACCATTTCGATACTTTTAACCGTACCTACATTTATTCCGGAGTATCGTACATTATTTCCCAATTCCAAGCCATTTGCATTGCTAAAAATTGCGGTAATTGTAAAAGTCCTGCCAAATATATTTTGTTTCTTTCCAATAAAATAAAGAGCTAAAATTAAGAATATTGAGCTCATAATAACAAATACACCTAGATTGAACTTCTGCTTAGTTGACTTTTCCATATTATTATTTTTTAAAAAATGCCTGAACTTTTTTTTCTTTTAAAGACGATAATTCTTTAAAGGTACCTTCAGCATAATTGATTCCATCGATCAATAAAATCATTCTATTTGCAATAACTCTTGCACAATCTACATCATGTGTAATAATTAGTGAAGAGGAACCGTATTTTACCTGAATTTCTCTCATTAACTCTATAATTTCTTTTGCGGTTATAGGGTCAAGGCCGGATGTTGGTTCATCATAAATAATAATTTTTGGATGCAGAATTATGGCCCTGGCTAAAGCAATTCTTCTTTTCATACCTCCCGAAAGTTCATTTGGCATCAGGTCAATTGCATGTGCAAGCCCGACACTTTCTAATGCATCTAAAACCAATTTATCCTTTTTTTTAAGTTTTTCATTATGAATACGTAAGGGAAATTCTAAATTTTCTCTAACTGTCATTGAATCATACAGGGCACTTCCCTGAAAAAGGAAACCAATCTCTGTACGTAAAAAGTCGAGTTCATTATGTTCCAGTTTCATGATATCTTTATCCATAATTTCAATACTTCCTTTATCCGGTTGTATCAATCCTACGATACATTTTATCATTACCGATTTTCCTGAGCCGGATTTGCCCATAACCACCAGATTCTCTCCATCAAATAACTCCATATTGAACCCTTTTAAAACATGGTTATCACCGAAGTTCTTTCTCAGATCCTGAATTTTTAAAATGGGTTCTATGTTATTATTAACTTTCATTATTGGATTTCAAAAAATATATCAAAAACAAAAACAGCGATAAAATCTATGATAAAAATGAGCATAGAGGTATAAACCACTGATGTATTTGATGCTTCTCCAACACCGGCAGTTCCTCTTTTACAATTATAGCCTTTATAGCTACCAACCAATCCTATAGCAAAGCCAAAGAAATATGATTTTATGATTGCAGGAATGACATCAGAAAACTTTAAAGCTTTAAAAACTTCATTAAAGTAAAGTTGAAATGACACATCGTTTTTAAAAAACTCAACTATTGCCGAACCAAACAGAGCAACTGCATCACCAAAAATTATAAGCAAAGGAACCATTAAAGTGGTTGCCATTATCCGGGTAACTACTAAATATTTAAAGGGATTAGTACCCGAAACTTCCATAGCGTCTATCTGTTCTGTAACCCTCATTGAGCCCAGCTCTGCTCCAATGCCAGAACTTATCCTTCCTGCACAGATAAGCGCAATGATCACAGGGCCAATCTCTCTGACAATTGAAATACCTATCATGGAAGGTATCCAGGATTCAACACCTAAATTCATTAATGTAGGCCTTGATTGAAGTGTGAAAACAAGCCCTATAATAAATCCGGTTACTCCTACCAATAATAAAGACCGGTTACCAATATTATAACACTGCCGTAAAAGTTCTTTGAATTCAAAAGGTTTTGAAAAAGCTTCTCTAAAAAAGTGACTAACGAAATAAGATAACTCACCAATTTCAATAAAAAAGGATTTTAAGAGGGGTGTTATATTAATTGAATTTAACATTTTAACTATGTAAAATTAAAATTGATAGTTTTGATTTACAATGGTTTAAATCATCAGCCTAAAGTATAAAATTACAATATTTAAGTGTAAAATCCTTGAATATTTTAGCATTTATATGGATGAATTTCAGGAAAAATTAAAAAAGATCCAGGAAAATTTGACAGGAATATAATATGCAAATATATTCAACTGTAGGTGCAAAGATCATTTTTGCTTTAAATGACAAATAGCCTTTTTGTTAGAAATTATTAATCCAAACTTAAAAAGCAATATTTTTATTTTTTGTATTTTCGCTTAAATGAGCAAGCTTCGTAAAATACTTTATCCATTCTCTTTACTTTATGGTGAAATTACCAAAATTAGAAATAAAGCTTATGATAATGAAGTTTTAACATCTGTATCTTATGATTTTCCGATAATTGCCGTTGGAAATTTAAGTGTTGGAGGAACTGGAAAAACTCCCCAGATAGAATACCTGATAAGGTTATTACAAGAAGATTATAAAATTGCTGTTTTAAGCAGAGGTTATAAAAGAAAGACTAAAGGTTTCCAAATTGCCGGTGAAAATTCCACTGCAGAAACGATAGGGGATGAGCCGTTACAGTATTATAGAAAATTTAAGGATATTGTTGTGGCTGTGGATGCTGATCGTGTTCATGGTATAGATGAATTACAAAAATTTGCCCCTCAACCTGAAGTTATCTTATTAGATGATGCTTTTCAGCACAGAAAAGTACAAGCAGGTTTATATATTTTGCTCACACCTTACGATAATTTATATGTAGATGATACGGTTTTACCTGCCGGTGACCTTCGTGAAAAAAAAGCCGGAGCAAGAAGAGCTCAGGTAATTGTTGTTAGTAAGTCTCCTGAAGACCTGTCTGAAGAAAGTCAGTTTAAAACTGCTCAAAAATTAAAACCTGAATTAGATCAGACTGTATTTTTTTCAACTATAGATTACGCTGATAGAGTTATTTCGAGATCTGGAGAAAAAAATATTAAGGATATAAATGATTATAAGGTTTTATTGGTTACAGGTATAGCTAAAACAAAGCCTCTGACTAACTTTTTAGAAGATAATAAAATAGACTTTAAACATTTAGATTTTCCGGATCACCATGACTTTTCCGATAAAGATATGGATAGTATATTTAAAGAGTTTGAGAAATTAGATTACGAGAAAAGAATTATTCTTACTACCGAGAAAGATTATGTAAGGAATTTTGAAACTCTAGAGAATGAAGTTTATTATTTACCGATAAAAACAAAATTTATTGCCAACGAAAAGGATTTTAATCAATTAATTAAAGATTATGTACGAAAAAGTATTAGAAACAGTTAAATTTTTAGAAGATAGAGGAATAAATAATCCAGATTACGGAATAGTTCTGGGTACAGGATTAGGGAGCCTGGTCAATATAATTGATATAGAAATGAATATACCCTATGGAGAAATACCAAATTTTCCGGTTTCTACTGTTGAAGGGCATTCCGGAACCCTGATATTTGGGAAATTGAGTGGTAAAAATGTGTTGGCCATGCAAGGCCGATTCCATTATTATGAAGGATGGACCTTGCAACAAGCTACGTTTCCAATTCGTGTGATGAAGTTTTTAGGAATTGAAAAATTAATAGTTTCCAATGCTTCGGGAGGTGTGAATTCCGACTTTAAAGTTGGTGATGTAATGTTGATCAATGATCATATAAATATGATGCCTGAGCATCCGTTAAGGGGAGAAAATGATAGAAGATTCGGACAAAGATTTGTCGATATGCATGAACCTTATAATTTAAAGATGCTTGAAACAATGGAGGCTATAGCTGATGAAAATAATATTAAGATCCATAAAGGGGTTTATCTGGCTTTGCAAGGGCCAACTTTCGAAACTCCGGCAGAATACAGGATGGTGAGAAATATGGGTGCTGATGCTGTAGGAATGAGCACAGTTCCTGAAGTTATTGTTGCAAAACATATGGATATGGATTGCCTGGGGATTTCTGTTATTACAGACCTTGGTTTGGAAGGTGTGGTTGAAGAAGTTTCTCATGAAGCTGTACAGGAAGCGGCAAAAACTGCTGAGAAAAAATTGTGTGAATTAGTGGAAAGATTTGTCTTAAACTTCTGAAGATCAGATGTATTTCAAAAAAAACATCCGCCGGGAAGCGGATGTTAACTTACTAACTCAAAATTAATTATAATGAAAACAAAATTTAGTGGGGAATTTTGTAATTCATTAAATTAAATGCAAATCGCGTGCCAAAATCAAATATTCTTGTTAAAATTGTGTTAAATGAAGGTTTAGTTAATTGTTAACTCGCATTTTTGTGATCTTACAATATTATCAGTCCTCAATATTTATCGAAAATTATTTTTATTTGATTTAATTATGTTTGTGTGAAACTATATAATATTCAAGAAGGAGTTGACAAATAATTTTTCATCTCAAATAAACTCAGGTTACTACGCTAAGGTGCAAAAAAATATTTCTGAAACCTCTGACTATCAGATGTGTTTCAAAAAAAAACATCCGCCTGGAAGCGGATGTTTAACTTACTAACTCAAAATTAATTATAATGAAAACAAAATTTAGTGGGAATTTTGCAATTCAATTTGTTAATTGCAATTCACGTGCCATAAATTCTAAAAATTGTTAAATCATTGTTAAATAATTCTGTAAAAGTGCTAATTATTCCAAATGTTTATGTGCGCGATACGATGAACGAACCAATGCACCACTTTCAACATGTTTAAACCCTAATTCTAAGCCTATCTTTTCATAATTTTTAAATTGTTCGGGTGCTACAAATTTTTTAACCGGTAGGTGTTTTTTTGTAGGTTGTAAATATTGGCCGATAGTAACTATATCTACTTTAGCATTTCTTAGATCGTGTAGAGATTCGATAACTTCTTCTTCTGTTTCGCCTAAACCAAGCATGATACCCGATTTTGTTCTACGTTGGCCGCTATCTTTAATATATTCTAAAACCTCCAAACTTCTATCGTACTTTGCTTGAATTCTTACTTCACGGGTCAAACGGCGTACTGTTTCTAAATTATGAGAAATGATTTCAGGTGCAACTTCAACTAATCTGTCAATATTTCTGTGAATTCCTCTAAAATCAGGAATTAATGTTTCCAATGTGGTTTTTGGATTAGCACGGCGAATAGCATTAACCGTTTCAGCCCAAATAATCGAACCTCCGTCTTTAAGGTCATCTCTATCTACTGATGTGATCACTGCGTGCTTAATTTTCATTAGTTGAATTGAGCGCGCTACTTTTTCCGGTTCATCCCATTCTACATCATCCGGCCTTCCGGTCTTAACACCACAAAATCCGCAGGATCGTGTACAAATATTGCCTAAGATCATAAAGGTTGCAGTACCCTCTCCCCAGCATTCACCCATATTCGGGCAACTACCACTGGTGCAGATAGTATTTAACTTATATTTTTCTACTATTCCTCTTAATTTGGTGTATTCTTTCCCAATAGGAAGCTTTACTCTAAGCCAATCAGGCTTTTTTGGAGGTATGATAACAGATTCTTTGGTCATTTCGGTTATTTATTTGAGCCTGCAAATTTAGTAAAAAATTAGAGATTTGAAATTTTAATTTTGGGATTAAAAATTCAATAACTAAAAATGAATATCCCTGATTAGTGTTGACGGGTTCTTATTAATTGTTTGTGGAATTGTTAAATGTTTTAAGTAATAGGCAATGGGCAATGGGCTGTAAGCTAGTTTAGTCTATAGTCTCTTTATGTTTTACTATACAATAAATAAACTCATAAACTTTTTATCTCATACTTCTATCTTCTATTTCAAAATTAATCCATTTTCAAATTTTCAAATCGTTCCATCTTCAAATTAATTTTTGTGTAACTGTGTAATCGGTAATAATATTTTACACGATTAAACAAATAAACTTCTCCATTCAAAATTCACTATTCATTTCTCACTATTAAATACTGAAAATATACCAAATACTAAATACCAATAAGAATATGATACCTAACAGACTCAGAATTTTTAGTCCTTTTGAAGGTTTAAATTTCTTAGGAATATGTTTGCTCGTGATTAATTTAAAATTAGCGATAGCATAGAATGGTGCAGTTAAAAAAGAAAGTATGGTAGCTATTTTGACCATGGTTTTCATATTGGTAACAAAAAAGCTAAGGATTATTATTGTTCCTGCTGCCAATAAAAATATCCAGAATACATACATTCTGTTATAGTTTTTATGAGCAAGTAACTCGCTGGTTTTTGCCATAGCTCTGGGGGATGCATCCAAAGTAGTTATGGTAGTACTAAACATAGTCGTAAAAGCTGCAATGGCAATGAATATCGATGTGCCACTACCCAGGTTATTCGTGTATAATTCAATGAGTTGTTGTGCAAATTTTCCGGCACTGTTACTAAATGTTTCTCCTGAATTAAACATCACTAAAGTTCCAAGTGTTACAAAGCAGATACCTAGAAAGATGGTTGTAATATATCCGATATTGAAATCAAATAATGTCTTTTTTGAGTCAAAATCGATTACATCCTCTTTTTTCTTCTCAATGGTCCAAAGAGACTGCCAAACCGAAACATCCAGTGGTGCCGGCATCCAACCTAAAAAAGCAATTAAAAAACTGATTTCAACACTTCCCTGTGGTAAGATCTGCGTAAAATTTATTTCTGTTTTAGTTTTGGATATTGCAATAATCACAGCTGTTATTGAACTTATGGTTAAAACCAAAATAATAATCTTCATTAAATTATCGAGCAATTTATATTTACCTATTAGTAAGATCAATAAACTAATTACAGTTATGATTACACTCCACAACGTAATGTTTATTGAAAGTCCGAACAGATTACTGGCTAATCCTGCAGTAACTATTGTCACTGCTGCCTGAATGGTGAACATGGTTAGGAAAGTGAGTATAAAATAAAAGATCAAAACTCCCTTTCCCAATTTATAGTAACCTTCAACTAAACTTTCACCTGTAGCTGAGGCATAGCTGGCACCAAAGCGAAAAAACGGATATTTAAATAGATTTACTAATAATAATGCCCAGATCAATCCAAAGCCAAATTCTGCACCGGCCCTGGTTGATTGCACCAAATGTGAGACCCCTATGGCAGCACCGGCAAAAAGCAAACCAGGTCCGAATGATCTGATTGTATTAGTAAGTTTAGAGAGCATAAAATTTACTTGAGGTTATTGTTTTTTAATGGTTTCGGAAAGTAATTTTTTGGCTCTTAGTAATTTAACCTTTATATTGTTTAGAGGTTCTCCAAGTCGTTCGGCAATTTCTTTATAGCTTAATTCCTGAAAGTATCTTAAGTTTATAACTTCTTGATAATGAGGTTTTAATTGTTTAATATAGGCTTTTAATTTTGCCAGGTTTTGTTCATAGATGATTTGGTCTTCAGGAGAAGGATCTTCATCTATAAGTTTAAAGGCTTCGCTGTCATCTTTGTGGATAGAAACAGTTTTTGTTTTTTGCTTTCTCAGGTGATCTATGTATATGTTTGCTGAAATGGAAATTAACCAGGTTTTAAACTTATATTTTGCGTCATAAGAATCAATCTTGTCAAAAGCTTTTGCAAAAGTTTTAATAGTAATGTCTTCAGCTTCATCTTCATCTTTACTTTTACTGAACTGAAAACGATAAACATCTTTCCAGTATTTATTCAGCAAAGTCTTATAAGCAATTTGGTCTCCTTTCTTTGCTTTTTCTATGAGGGAATTTATTTCGGAAATATCAGTCATTTAATTGAAATAAAAGATTTTGAATTAGCAATTATTTTACCATTTGTTTTTAGGTTGCAATAAATTAGCTATAAATATACATAATTGTGTGAAAATAAGACTAATTTCAAAAAAAGGAGCAAAAATCAATAAATCTGTTTCGTCTAATTTTTTTGCAGAACTACTTACAGTTAAAAACCAGGCAATAAATCTTATCCCTATTAAAAGTAAGGTGATCTGAATATTTATCTGAAATATGACCAAAAAAATCGCCAAAGTCCAAAATAGAAACTGACTGGAAAAAAATAAGCCTAATAAAAATTGATGAATCTTTTTATAATGTGTTGCTGTACTTATATGTCTTCTTTTTTGTTGGAACCAGTTAATGAAAGATGTATTTGGAAGTGATTCTGTAAATGATTTTTTTTCAAAACAAATAGCAGTATTTATTTTGGAAGCAGCAGCTGCTATAAAAAGGTCATCATCACCCGAAGCGATGTGATTGTGTTTTTTGAATCCATCTACTTTATTAAATTCATTTTTGTGAAAAGCCATATTTCTACCAACTCCCATATACGGAATACCGGCTTTGGCATAAGAAAAGTACTGAATGGCAGTAAGTAAAGTTTCAAACCGTATGAGCTTATTTAAAAATGAATTCTTTATTTTTTTATAGGGGCTATACCCTAAAACGATAGTTTTTTCATTACTGAAATAAGCACTCATAGTGCTGATCCACTCTTTGGAAACAGGTTTGCAATCTGCATCAGTTACTAATAAATATTGATGGTTGGTTGCTTTAATACCTTGTGTTAAAGCATATTTTTTCCCCTTATTTTGATGTTTAGGAAGATCTAAAATTATTATGTCTGAGATGTTGGGGAGTTTTACCATTTTGCTTTTGAACTCCTGCATAACTTTTAAAGTTTGGTCATCAGAATCATCATTAACCAAAACGATTTCAAATTCAGAATAATCCTGTTCGGAGATAAGAGGAAGAAAACTTGTTAGATTTTGCTCTTCATTTTTTGCGCAAATAATTAAAGAAACAGGTGTAGATTTTCTGTCGGGAATTTCATCATCCACAAAGGAAAATTTACCAAAAAGGAATAGATAAAAAAATAATTGAATTAGAACTACAAAAAAAAATGTAACAAGAAGCCACATTTTTTAAGAAATCTTTTTTACATCAATTATCGGAGTAGTATGAACATGATCGTGAGATTCTTCATTATTATTTTGACATTCTCCATCGCCACCACAAGCACAGGATACACCTCTTGCTTTTAGATTAGCATTTCCACTGGAACAAGTCCCTGCAAATTCACCATCTTTTTTTGCCCAGATTTTGATGGCAATTCCTGCGAAAGCTAAACCTAATAAAGCTATTGTGATAAGAAGTAATTTCATCCGTTTAAATATTTTGATTGCAAATTTACTGATTTTAAGATTTATAAAATTAATTTATATCAAGTTTTTATAAATTTTTAGTCGGAAGTGGAGACGTGCACTTACATATAAATAATGTGTTAATGATTAAATGCTATAATGATAGAATATGTAAGATGAGCGTTTTGACCCGTCCTGATTTTTGTTTACACTTTTGTTAATACTTTTAATTTTTATCATGCAAAGGTTCACAAAGGTTTACACAAAGTTTCACAAAGAATACTTTCATTATATGTTCGGTAGCTCTGTCACTTCCGTCTTCGGACTTCAGTCTTCCAGCCATTCTTTATCTCTTCACTCATTGTAGCATTACATCATTGCATCATTCCATAGTATTCAGTGTTTTTAAAAACACATCCGTATCCTGTTTGAAATAGTCTGTAGTGAAGTTTACATCATTCTTACATTTGTGTTTAAGAATCTTCATATCCTGACTCCATTGGTTGCCATCAAAAAAAGCCAGACCTTTGAAATCTCTTACTTTATATAAAGATTTTTCTCCATAACATGTACCGAGATAAACATAGTCAATATCATTTTTTGATGCCCAGTCAATAACGGCAAACATCATGTATTTTCCTAAAGAGTAATTTTGAAATTTCAAATCAAAAAAAGCAAACCAGTAATGCAAGGTGTTTCCTTGAATGATTGTAATGACATATCCCACTTTCTTGTTATCTAT
>JBDLIB010000095.1:0-12181 GCA_039715085.1 Bacteroidota bacterium
GGGGTGCAATTACATAATCATTAGGTTTTTTTTATGCAGAGGAACGTTTTCCTGTAACAAGTATTTTAGGTTTAACCACTCTAAAGTCAGTATTATTCATCTATAAAATGAATTTTCAACCCATCCACCTAAACACTTAATTTTCAAAGCAATAAATGTTACAGTAAAATTATAATACATTATCTACATTAGATATATGGGACAAACCTGTATAGATATAATAAAATTAAATAAACTGCAACCCTTAATTTCACCTCAATATTATTAAATAATTGAAAAGAAAAAGTTGGGGTGAATCGGTTGTTAAGCCTCTAAAATATTAAATAATTTCAATAACTCTTTAAAATTTATCAAGATGAAAAACAAAACAACGATTACAACCATTTTAGCATTTTTTCTCTTTGTCAGCCTGATATTTACCAGTTGCACGCAGACACCAATAGATGTTACCGGTGAAATTTCGGAAGCTAATAAAGGATTTATGGAATCTTTTAATAAGGGGGATGCAAATGCACTGGCTATGAATTACACAACTAACGCAAAATTATTCCCCTCAAATAGCGATGTAATCAAAGGTCAAAAAGCAATTGAAGGATTTTGGGGAGGTGTTATGGATATGGGAATAAAAAAAGCACATTTGGAAACTGTAACTGCTGAAAGTTATGGTGATTTTGCTATAGAGGAAGGAAGATACAAACTTTATGCTGAAGGTGATCAAATGGCTGACCAGGGCAAATACATTGTAACCTGGAAAAAAGAAGATGGTCAATGGAAACTAGACCGTGACATTTGGAATACAAGTAATCCTGCTCCACAGCCTTAAGCGTATCTAAATTACTTATTCTAAATAATATAGAGAAAGTCAGGGCTTCATGACACCCTACTATTATAAAACTCACGGGGTGAATTTCTTCAAAATGAAAATATTCACCCCGTGAATATTAATTGAATTAAATTCTAATTCACCACATTAACCGGATTTCCCTCTAAAAACTCCTCCAGGTTTCTTACAGCAATATTCATTAACCTCTCTCTTGCCTCTTTCGGAGCCCAGGCGATATGCGGTGTAATGACACAATTATTGGCTTTTAATAACGGATTGTCTTTTTTAATCGGTTCTTCCGAAACCACATCAACACCGGCACCACCCACTTTTCCTGAGTTTAAAGCATTTTTAAGATCTTCTTCCACAATTAACGGCCCTCTTGAAGTATTGATGATCATCACCCCATCTTTCATTTGTCCGATGGAATTCTTATTGATAATTCCTTCCGTTTTTTCGGTTAAAGGGCAGTGTAAACTTATAACATCCGATTCTGATAAAAGCTCTTCAAAGTTGGAGTTAATAAAATTCTCTGACTCTAGTTCAGGATATTTTCTGTTACTAAATATCCTGACTTTCATACCAAAAGCCCGGGCAATTTTAGCCGTTGCCTGTCCGATTCTTCCAAAACCAATGATTCCCATAGTCTTTCCGTTAAGTTCTGTCAACGGTGTTTTCCAAAAACAAAAATCCTTTGAATTTTCCCACTCACCATCCATTACAGCACTACTGTGCAAACCGGCATGATGACACAACTCTAAAAGTAATGCAAAGGTTAATTGCGCTACTGCATCGGTACTATAGGCAGGAACATTGGTTACTGTCATCCCTAATTCATTAGCAGCATCAATATCCACAACATTAAAACCGGTTGCCAAAACACCAATATATTTTACATTAGGCACTTTTTCAAGGATCTCTTTGCTTAGCGGAGTTTTATTGGTGAATATAATTTCTGCTTCAGCAATAGCTTTCACAATTTTATCAGATCCTTTTTCTGTACGGTCATAAACTGTAAGGTCACCTGATTTTTCCAATCTCTCCCAGCTAAGATCACCGGGGTTTAAAGTAAATCCGTCTAATACAACTATTTTCATCTGCTCAATATTTTATCTATGTAAAATTAAAACAATTCAGATGAAATGTAACTATTAGAAAAGTGAGATTTTTTTACTAAATTTATAACGACTTAAAAACCAATACTAACCTACCTAAATTCCATACCATGCGTAAAGTAAAAATTACTTCGTTTGTAATTCTTATTATTACATTTTTTCTTCACACTCCTCTTGCCGATGCTCAGGAAATAAATGTATCACAAATTAAAAAGCAAATTGAAAATTATAAAAAAGATCAACGAGGGCCTTATCACAGGATCAAATGGTTTTGTAATGATGGTACAATCCACGAACCCAAGGATCCATGCGGTGAAGTTGGAGGTATTCAACACGCCACCTATAAATCCGAGGTTGAAGCTTTAGCTAAAAATGACCAGATTTATTTTGGTAATATCCTTTCTTATAACAAATACAATGAATTTTGGGATGCTGATCATAATCACACTAAAGTAAAACAATATCAAATCGTTAAATATCTGTCCAATGTTGATGATGGATGGATCTACAGAAAAGGAAGGTATTATCGCGGTGCCATGCAATCTGAAGATGAAGAAACATGGGGAAAAGAGTTCTATTTAGAATTGTTAAAAGATGCATCTGTTACAGATTCTGATTATTATCTGATAAAGCAATCTTTAAAGGATATCCCTCATGAAGGGGACAGCAATACCGCACAGTTAATGCGAAGCCAGTCAAAAGTTCTTGCTGAACAGGTTCCGAGCTTTATGAACATGCGAATTAAAATACACGGTAATCCTGACAAAACGGATATTCAAAGTGTAAAACAATATAAGAATTCGCATAAAGATAATCTTACTGCCGGTCAAATAAAAAAAATTGATGAGTTATTACAAACACTTGAAACCTATTACACACCGGTAAGTGTTAAAACAATGAAAGATCAGGTAAATAGTATAACGAGTAAGACTAACCTAAAAGATGAGTTGATCTCTACTTTATCAAGCTACGAGAATGAAAATTCTACAAGTGAAAAAGTAAAAACCTTATCCGACCTGATCTGTTACATACGTCTTGAATTTCCGGAAGTAAAAAATGCAAAAGACCGCTTAACATTATTAGACCTATCAAACAAAGTAGAAACTTCTATATTTATTCAATCCCAAGAGTGGAAACCGAATAACTTACATGATTTATTAAAAAAAATTCAAGTGTTAAGTTACGCTACACTGGGATCAGGTTTGGTTGAATTTTGGGAATGGGAAAGTGTTATGGGCATCTTGGAAAATAGCGACCTGCCCTCTTCTATGACTTTAGAAGAGTTGAATCAATTTTTAAAGGTCTCAAGAAGTGTTGTGGAGTGGAGTACGGCAATGGTAAAAGCAGTTTATGGCGAAGATGTTGAGCTTTATTCTTCATTTGAACCCAAAACATATCAATTTATTGACGATCGTGTAAGGTCATCGGTAGTTTTAGACCTGGGCAAAAGTGTAAGTGAACTTGGTAATTATATTTCTAAAAAATCATCTATAGAAAATGATGTTTTGGGTATTTCAAAAGAATCAGCTATAAGAGGCCTAAACCCCGGATATGCTTTTGGTGAATTGGTTGTTGTTCAGGGATCTGTAAAAAATATTGATTTTAGCAAAGATAAAATTTATGTTTTTGAACATCCTGCTTCTGATCTAAAACCAATAGCAGGAATAATGACTGTATCAGAAGGTAATCTTGTATCTCACGTTCAATTATTAGCCAGAAACTTAGGTATTCCCAATGCAGCTCTTTCTAATGACAATTTAAAATCATTGGCTAAATACAATGGTAAAAAAGTTTTCTATGCCGTTACCGGTAAAGGAAATGTCCTCATGAAATTAGAAAAGGATATGACTTCTACAGAAAAAAGCCTGTTTTCCAAGAAGCAAAGAAATACCAATAAAATTAAGGTTCCTGTTGACAGGATTCAGTTAGACCAAACAGATATTTTAAATATGAGAGATGTAAAAGCTGATGATTCAGGCAAAATATGTGGCCCAAAAGCTGCTAACCTGGGACAATTAAAATCTATTTTTCCAAATCATGTCGTGGAGGGACTTGTAATTCCGTTTGGAATTTTTAGAAAACACTTAGACAATAAAATGTCCGGTACAGATTCTTCCTATTGGGAGTATTTGAATGCAACCTATGCTAAAGCAGATGAAATGCGAAAAGCTAACAAGAGCATAAAAGAAATAGACAGCTATCAGATTGAAAGGTTAACAACATTGAGAAAAGCAATTGAAAAAATGGAGTTGAATAAAGATTTTGTTAGTCAGTTAGAAGATCAGTTTAAAAAAACTTTTAATGCCGGTTTAGGTAAACAACCTGTATTTCTGAGAAGTGATACTAATATGGAGGATCTGGAAGAATTTACCGGTGCAGGCCTTAATTTGACTTTGTTTAATATTGTTACAAAAGAAGAAATCCTTAATGGAATTAAAAAAGTGTGGGCTTCACCTTATACTGACAGGAGTTTAAAATGGAGACAAAAATACCTACTAAACCCCGAATATGTTTTCCCATCGATTGTTGTTATTCCGGGTGTAAACAACGATTATTCGGGTGTGGTTATTACTACGGGAATTAACGAAGGATTAAAAGACGATCTTACTGTGGCTTTTAGCAGAGGTGTAGGTGGTGCCGTAGAAGGCCAATCAGCAGAAACCAGGTTGATCACTAAAAATGACGATAAATTATTATCTCCGGCCAGGGAACCGAGTTATATGGTTTTACCAAAAAGCGGAAGCACAATAAAAAAACATACTACTTTTGAAAAGCCTATTTTAAATACAAGAAACATTCAAACTATCCGTAACCTTGTAGATGATGTTCGCATTGAAGTTCCAAAACGTACCGACCCGAACTACAAAGGGGCTTATGATATGGAAATAGGTTTTCAAAATGACAAGCTTTGGCTGTTCCAGATCAGACCATTTGTGGAAAATAAGAAAGCAAAAAGTTCTGATTATTTAAAATCAATTACACCAAAAATAGATTATAACAAAAAAATCTCCCTCACTGAAAAAATTTAAACAATGAAGAAAATTTTCAAAATATCAGCTTTTATTTTTATCGCAGTTTTACTAATGGGACATTATCCGATTGACGGATTTAGAACTACCCGGATTGCCCGTTTATTATATTTACAAAAATTTCAAGCCAGCGGTAAAGAAATTACCCGGATCCCACCGGGAGCATTGCATAATATGGAAACGGTTCAATTAAATTTGAACGGCTTACAAAACAGGGATACTGAAAGTTTTTTAATGGATGATTCCGAATTTTTAGCT
Source organism: Bacteroidota bacterium (assembly GCA_039715085.1). GTDB lineage: Bacteria > Bacteroidota > Bacteroidia > Flavobacteriales > Flavobacteriaceae > Namhaeicola. The sequence continues at coordinate 5,226 of JBDLIB010000095.1, forward strand.
AAAATTAAGAGTGTTATCCCAAAAGGAAATTATTCGATTACAGTTTTGGATGTAACTGACCCTGATAACCCAAAATATGCTGCCATTAATGAGAATAAAGGCTACCAACCGGGAAGTGTAGGGAAAATAGTTGTATTAAATGCTTTTTTCCATGAATTACAGAAGATCTACCCGGGATCATGGAATAAAAGAACCGACTTACTACGGGATAAAAAAGTAACTTCCAGATACTGGGGTGTAGGCGATCATCATACCATACCTGTTTATGATATTGAAAAGGATAAATTATCCAGGCGAAAAGTGGTTGCTACTGATGAATTCTCTCTATATGAATGGTTAGATCATATGGTTTCTGTAAGTAATAATGGTGCAGCTTCTGTAGTATACAGGGAAACGGTTTTGATGTCGGTATTTGGTAAAAAATATCCTGATTTAAATGCCGAAGAAGCAGAAGAATTCTTTAACAGTATTAAAAAAGACAGTCTTCTGAACCTGTCTCACAGTATTATCAACGACCCTCTTCGAAAATTAGGAATTTCTAAAGATGAATGGCGTTTAGGAGGGCCTTTTACAAGAACTGCTTCAGGTAAACTGGGTAGAAAAGAAGGAAGCTCTGCAACTCCAAAAGGCATGATGAAATTCTTAATTGCCTTAGAACAGGGTAATATTGTTGATAAAGAAAGTAGTTTAGAAATGAAACGCCTTCTGTATTTAACTGACAGAAGAATTCGTTATGCAAAATCTCCTAAGTTGGATGATGCCATGGTTTATTTTAAATCGGGTAGTTATTACAGCGGAGGAGGAGGAAAATATATGGGCAGCAATTTTAATTATATGAATTCGGTAATTATCGTCGAACAACCCAATGGAACAAAATATATGGTTTGTTTGATGACTAATGTTTTAAATAAAAATTCGGCAAACGACCATTATTATCTGGCAGGGAAGATCGATAATATCATAAATGTAAAACCTTAATGTAGAAATCTTGTGAATTGAAATTTCTATATTGTGACCTCCCCTCTTGAGAGGGGAAAGTCCGACGTTAGGATGGCAGGTGTGTGTAATGATAACAACTTATCTTCACTTCAGTAGTTTTCATGTAATAAATGATATTGAAAAAGTAGTAAAAGGAGTTGAATGATACATTATTAATTTTGAAAAAATACACCCCTGAACTGACTTAAGAGTTTATCTACCAAAAGAATGATCATTATGTGTCAGTTCTTCCCCTCTCAAGAGGGGAGAAACAGTAGTTTAATTTTAGAAATATAATAATACTTCAATAGACTATACTTTAGATTGATTTTCTAAACACTTTTTAGCCAAAGATGCTATTTCAGAATTTTTGTGTTTTGTTAATTTTCGAATTGTTTTCTCAAAAGACTCATGATCAGCGAATTGCAAGAGGTTTAAAACCCTCATCTTTGTAACAGCACCTCTCTCTTCGAGCAGATCCAATAAACATTTACTCTCAGGGATTGTTTCAATTTTAAGATCTGTTTCTGTTTCATCAAGAAAATGATATTCCAATAAAGGAAGAAGTGCCTTTTTCAGATCAGATTGCAGTAAATTCTCTAGAAACTCGATAGTGTTAATTCTTGATTCTTCTGTATCATTTTTAATTCCGAGAAATGCAATTTTCATATCAGAATTTGGATACTTAATACTTAACAGATAAAAAATTGTTTCTAAACTACGATCTAATTGAACCTGAAGCTGATCTAATATTGCTTTTCTTGCCGATTGCTCCTTAACAATTTTTTTAGGATCATCTTTTACATTTTTATCGTTATTAACAACTGATTTTTCTATTGCCTGAATTGCAGTTAATGTATTTTTAAAGTAGGAACATTCATTAAATAAATTTTCTCCCAATCTTTTATCAGAAATTCTTATTAGATGATTAGTCTCTTCGATATTCTCCAAAGCTTTTGCCGCATTTAATCTAACCAAAACATCTTTACTTTTTAAAAGCCTGAGAAGCATTACAACAGATTGTTTCGATTCGAAAGATTCTATAATTTTTGGGATATACCCTCTAACATCTTCCTCAATCTCTTCATCTTCATCTTTTTTAAATAATCTTTTTACAATACATTCACCGTAACTTTGTAATGCTTTGATCACATCTTCCTGGTATTTATTGTCACACATTAAGCTGATAAGCTTATCGATAAAAGGTTCATGCTTTGCCAAACCTGCGGCTTTAATTGCGTATGTTACTAATAATGGCTCTTTACTGCTAAAATATTTTTCTATAAAATGGTAGTATTCCGAATTCCCTGAATAACCTATCGTTAATAAAAGTCCTGCTATTTCCTCTTTTCTTTGTACATCTTCATATTTGCTAAATTCTTTTATCTGGCTTTCAATTCGCTGTTTTAAATTATACTTTTTCTCCAATGTTTTATTAGACCTCGAAGCTCTCGCCAAACACAATAGTGCAGCATTTTTGATATAATCTTTCTTATGATCTAAATAATATTCATCAAACTTTTCAATCTCACTACTCGAAGAGTGCATTAAAAGATATTCCATCGCTTCATATACAACCTCATCATCATCATTTGTTTCAATGAGTGTTTTAATTTTATCTAAAGCTTTTTCATTCCTAAAACTGTAAAATTCCTTTATTATCGCTGCCTTCACCCTATCGGAAGGGTGATCCAATAAATTTAAAATATAAGGTTTGTATACATCGAGAAGGTTTTCGCTCAAATGATCTAATATGGTTACAATTTCTTTTTCAGTTCCCGACTTAAGTATATCAAGAACATAGGAACTTGTCCTTCTTTTTGGTACTTTATCTTTTGAAGCTACCAGGGCTGATATATTCTCACGAAACGAATCAAAGTAGGATCCTCTTAACCTGTATATCAACAAAAACCAAACAAATAAAGAGAATAAAATAATGAGAGTAATATAATTTGTATCTACATCGAGTTTCTTTATTACAAATAACAGTAAAAAACCTGCCAATCCTGTCGCTACACTATCAACCACAACATCAATAAATGGCTTGGTCTGTTTTTTGGTCTCGTAAGGAATCGGCAATATGGAAAGCTCATAAGCAGCTTTATTTACAGATTGTTTGAAGCTGCCATCCACTCCTTTGATCAGAACCAACACCCATAGCTCAGGGAAAACCAAAAATAGAAAACTTCCGATTGCAAGTCCCAAAGGAAGCAGGAGCATATTAGTACTTACCCCAAACCAGGATAAAAGCCTGTTGGTTAAAAATAGTTGAATTAATAATGCGATAATATTAAATGATGAAAACCAAAACCCGAAAAAAGAAGCCAATTCATCAGGGTTTGGATATACCCTGTGTGAAAAATCACTAAACTGATAATCAATTAATTTAGCAACCAACACACTAACTCCAACAATAGCCGAAAGGTTTAATAAATGTTTTGATTTTAACACTAATTGAAATGAACTTGAGGAGAGATCTTTCTTCTCGGATTTACGCTCCACTTTAATGAATTTATTCAGTTGATCTACTCTTATTCTCCATATCCAAATAATAATCGGCAAACACAGAAGCAACATTATGGAAGCCACCAGTATAACCATACCGTTACCAAAAAAATTCGCCAAAAATGTAGTTAGATATCCTCCAAAAATACCACCTGCAATTGCACCTGCACCTATAAAACCAAAAAGTCTTTTTGCTTCCCTAATATCAAAAACAATATTTGCAATAACCCAGAATTGAGAAGTCACCATCACTCCGAAAAGGGACAGGCTCAAATAATAGAAATATAGTACCCATCCATCAAGGATATCATAATAAATTACATAACTGAGAAGGAAAAAACAAATACTAAAAAGTATAATGGTGGTAATCGCAATGATCTTAATAGAAAACTTCTTTATTAAACGATTGTAAAAAATGGAAGTTATAACAGCTACAACTGCAACCAACAAATACCCGTATGGTAAATTTTCAGCTCCTAAGTTATGTAAGAATAAAGCGGTAACTGTTGGCTTAACCAATAAAAGAACAGTAATTATTAAGAAAATATAAAGTTGCATTAACAATGCAATCTGAATCTCCCCCTCGCGAATATTAAAGGTTCTTTTAAATAAATTCTTAATCATAAATTTTTTGGCTAATTGTTACACTCTAAATTAAGCGATTTTTTTAAAACATTTTCTAACGGTACAACCAGATTTCTTATAATCATTTCACCATTAGAATCTTCTATAAGCGCAACCATAATATACCTTCTGTCCGGCCCCCAAACCAAAACAGAATCGGAATGAAAATTCTTCCATGATCCCGACTTTCTGTATACGGAAGCTTCGGGGGCAATCTTATGTAAAGTGTTCACAAATTTATGTTTTAAAGCGGGGTCTTTTAAAACTTCAAGCATTTGAGCAGATCGTTCTTTATTGACTAATTTTCCGAAAACCAATTGATAATAAAAACTGCACACCTGGATGGAACTTGCACCATGACTTAATCCTTTTACAGGATCAGGAGATCTTTCTCCGGTAGAAGCATATCTTTTCCCTACCCAAAGACCGCCTCCATATTTTTCATCGTACAATTTATGCTCTGTATTACGCAATACAGATTCAATTTTTTCATAACCCAATGCATCAATGATACGGGTTGTAGCACTATTATCTGATTTACTGATCATTAACCGCATATCAGTTTTCAACTTTTCTGTTTCCTCCAGTTCACCGTTTTCAATAGCATGTACAGCAGACAATAAAACAGCTATTTTAGGCAAACTGGCAGCATACATCATATTATCTTCGTTTAAACCGGCATACTTAACGTGGTTAACATCTTGCAGGTCAACGATACCTATTGCCATTCGTTTTGATTCAACCAATCGCTTCCATTGTGAATTTATGTAAATTTCGTCTTTTAATAATTTCTGCAATTTTCCACATTCTAATTCCCTTAACGGAATAATTGGTCCGGCAGCATCGATAGGAAGTTTTGGCTGTGCTATAGTCTTCCCGGTATTAAAAAGTAACAGGAAAAGAACTAACAATAAGATTATTTTAGATTTCAAGGTTTTGGTTTTTTGTTTGCTTAAATATACGAATTAATTGTTTTAATCCTCTTCTTCTAATTTTACAAAATAAATTTTTGATAATTTTATATGATAAATAAGAGATTTAGATATTTTATGGATTTTTTTGAATAAAATGAAAACATTTAAAACCAAAATAGGTTACGAAATTCTTAGTTTCATCATAATAGTTTTTGCAATTATAATTACCACAGCAGTTTATAAAGGTGCTTCAAAAGATACTTTATTTACATTAGGCGGAATTTTGACTTTGGTAATGGCTGTTATTCTCTATCTGATGTTTTCGACCGAATATATAGTTACTGAACGAAAACTTATAATAAAATGTGGATTTCTTAAAAAAACCGAGTTGAATATTGATGATATAAAATCAATTGAAAGATCAAACTCTATATTGGCCTCTCCTTCACCTTCACTGGATAGAATTGAATTAAGCTATGGAAAATTTGATTCGGTTTTAGTCTCACCAAAAGACAAAATTACTTTTGCAAAGGTGTTAACTGAAATTAACCCAAATATTGACAATAAAGTAACCGAATAATTTTAACAAATTTCATCCTATATTTCCAATTTCAGGAATCATTTATTCAATAAATATCATAAATTTGCCGCTTAAACTTTCTGATTCATACAGAAAAACAAAAAGAATTCCAGTTTACAATAAAATTGAACTAAAATGAGAAGTGATGAAATTAAAAAGGGCTTTGACAAAGCACCTCACCGTAGTTTGTTAAGAGCAACAGGATTAAAAACAGAAGATTTTGACAAACCCTTTATTGGTGTGGCAAATAGTTTTATTGAAATTATTCCGGGGCACTTTTTCCTGAATAAATATGCTGAAATTATCAAAGAGGAGATCCGAGCAAACGGATGTGTTCCATTTGAATTCAATACAATTGGTGTGGATGATGGTATCGCAATGGGACACGATGGAATGCTGTATTCTTTACCTTCACGAGAGCTTATTGCAAACAGTATTGAAACTGTAATGAATGCTCATAAATTGGATGCGATGATCGCTATTCCTAACTGTGATAAAATTACCCCGGGAATGGTAATGGGTGCATTAAGAGTAAATGTCCCAACTGTTTTTGTTACAGGCGGGCCAATGAAAAAGGGTGTTTTAAGTGATGGAACTCCTGTGGATCTTGCTACTGTTTTCGAAGGTATCGGAAAATTTGAAAAAGGTGAAATGACTGAAGAGCGTCTTCACGAATTAGAATGCAAAGCTTGTCCGAGTGGTGGTAGTTGTTCGGGGATGTTTACTGCAAACTCCATGAACACTTTGATCGAAGCAATGGGTATTGCGCTTAAAGGAAACGGAACAGTTCTGGCTCTCACGAAAGAACGTGAGCAATTATTGAGAGAAGCTGCCCGCCGAGTTTGTGAGATTGCAAAAGACGAGCAACAATCTGAAAAATATAAAATACGAAATATATTGAATGAACAGGCTGTTCACAATGCCTTTGTAGTTGATATGGCTATGGGAGGAAGTTCGAATACCGTTCTCCATATGCTTGCAATTGCAAAAGAAGCAGGAGTTGATTTCGATATCAACAGAATAAACGAGATCAGTAAAAATGTAAGTCATATTGCTAAGATTTCTCCTTCCCTATCACACATTCACATGGAAGACATCAACCGTGCAGGAGGTGTAAGTGCTGTGATGAAAGAAATCAATAAACGTGGTGGAGTATTAAATACTGAGAATCCTACTATTGAAGGCTCAACAATTGGCGAACGTATTGCTGATGCCGATATTAAAGACGAAACTGTTATCCATCCATTGGCTAATGCTTATTCAAAAGTAGGTGGGTTGGCTATTTTATTTGGAAACTTAGCTAAAGAAGGTTGTGTAATTAAAACTGCAGGTATAGTAGGAGAAAGAAGCTTTCG
>JBDLIB010000096.1:0-12019 GCA_039715085.1 Bacteroidota bacterium
AGTTGTGAGCAATGATATTTTTCCATTATTCACAAAGATATACCCATCCTCTATACCCATTTCATTTGAGGTAACAGGAAAAGGCAATTGCACATACGGACCTCGAATGTTTTCTGCTATGGCCAGCCCCATCTTTCCTTTTTCAGATTTAAAATACAGAAAGAAGCCGCCGTCAGGGTGTTGTAATAAGGTGGGATTATTAACGCCATTACTTGCATTATAATTCCAGTAACTATCATTTAATGGGGGTGATAATATCAATCCATCCCCTCCTGTTTTTTCCCAGGGACCATATGGGGAATCGGAGAGTGCCATCCCTATTTTTTGGGTAGAGGGATGTAGCGGCATCTTAGGGTTAGTATTGGCAATATAAAGCAGTACGAATTTATCCCCAACTTTGTAAATTGATGGATTACTAGTACCATATTTGTCCCATGTATCTATTCCTGTACCCTTTAAGGCTATATCCGAAAACACAAAAGGCCCTTCGGGGGAATCACCAACATAATGAGCAATCTCGCTATGAGACCGCCATCCAGGATCAACCCTTAATTCACAAGGCCATCGGGCTACAAAGAGATGCACTTTGCCGTCATTTGTAGTAATTGGAGACGTCCCCCATATAGTATATCCTGGCTCTTCAACAGCTACTCCAACAAACTCCCATTTGTCAGCAAAAGTATTTATTGAAGATTTAATATTTTGTTGTCCTTGTATGCAGTTGATCGAAACTAACAAGAACATTGCTGAACTTAAAATAATGTTGTTCTTCATTTCTTTTAATATGTGGTAACGGTTTGAATATGGTGCGTTTGGTATTTATGTAAGCCTAATTTAAACCTCGACTATTTATTTGTTACTATGATTTTCATTATTAACTCTATCTGCCAAATGCACTGTGTTTTTTATTAGAGTGTATTAATTTTTATGAGCACTTCATTGGAGTATTCTTTATTAAGTCTAATGTCTCGTTGAAAATTACCCCAACTAAGATCAATATAGTCAATTTGATTGTTTGCATAAAGATATATTTTTTCTGCTACTTTATTCAGCCTACCGCTACCATCTCCGTTGCTATAAAAGGAAATCATTTCTCTTTTATTTTTTAGCAGACTATATTTCTTGATGTTTTCTTTTGTTGACTTTGCAATATTTGTAAGCTGTTTGCTTAGTTCACTACTAGTCCCTTCATAATAGAAACTCTTGGTATCCTGATTCCAATCCTTTTGGGGTTTAGTTCTATATTCTTTCTGTATGTTAGAGTATAAAGGAGATATCCCCCTAGTGCTTGAAAGGTGATTTTCTGGATAAAAACTCCAATACGATTTTCTTTCCCATGAAAGTTCATCAAATGCATCTTCCAATTCAAACTTGACACCTATCTCTCTAATCATTTCGGGAGGGATATTTTGAATTTGATATTTAATTTTGATCTCTCCATTTGAGCTGACTACAATATCATATTCAGTAGGTATAGTATTGTTATATTCTCCCGTTAAATAAATATGTGCTTGTTTGCCTTCATTTTTGAAATCAAACTTTTTTAAATGCCAATTATTCCCATACTGGTTTATTTTATGATAAGAATACATTACAGCCTCACCCTTTGTTCTAAGGTTTAGGTGTGGTCCTGAAAATGAATAACTTTCCGTACCTTGCTGAATACTACTCATCAATCCGGTAACTTTATCAATAATGATGCGTGTTTTATTTTCACAAACCAATGTCAGGAAATTTTCATCTTCTTCAATAAGGATATCTTCCAACTGATTAGTAGCTTGCTTTAGATCTTCCTGAGTTTTTATTGAAAGTTCATACTTATCAATGAGCTTTTCGTTTGTATCAATAAATTCAATAAATACTTGCTGACCTTGCTTCCACTCCTTTACAGGAACAGTTAATACACCTTTAGCATGCGGGGCAATTTCGGGAGCTGTCAATTTTTCAACTTTTCCATTATGTGTAAAATTAATAGTAAGTTCATTGATGTTTGTATGATCGAACCTGTTATAAAGAGGAAGATATACTTCTTTTCCATCAATAGGATTCTCAATTTCTGTCATCAGAAGTTTGACGGGGGAATATGCTTTTTTTGTGTTCCAAAATTCAGGTTTTTTCCTGCGCCATGTATCTATAATACCCCATTCACCATAACCAACTGTATTCCCGGAATAGGCTGCAGGAATTATATTCTTGTCAATCTTTCCCCACCATTTGTTAAAACCGGGTAAAGAGTCAGAAAGCATAAAAGTCTCATCGATCATACCCCAAATGGCTCCACCAAGTCCCCCATCGGAATCAAATGTTTTTTGCCACATACTATCCAGACTTTGCCCCCAAAAGCTTCTGATGTTTGGGTCTTCCATCAAAGTGAAATTGTTATAACAAGCCACATGTGCCCATTCATCAAAAATCACGGGCATATCTGAATACCCAAAATCTTTAGTTACTTTGCTATACTGATTCATATTGCCGTCAATACCAGGATAGTGCATACTTAGTATGTCATAGGCTTTTACACTATCAGGTACTTTACCAGGATAGCTAAATATAACTGGGCGGGTACTATCATATTCTTTAACCCAGTCATACGATTTTTTAAAATTGACTCCGAAGGTATTTTCGTTACCAATGGACCACATAATGATAGAAGGATGGTTTTTGTGATTGGTTACCATTTCTTTCAACTGAGCCATATAGCGATGGGTAAAGTCAGGATTACTCTCTGAAGCCCCGGGATAATACTCTTCTGTTCGGTGAGAACCAACGAAGCAAACTGCGGTTTCGTCTTCAACGTAAATACCATATTCATCGCATAATTGTAAAAAATTCTCTGTAGGAGGGTAGTGTGATGTTCTTATAAAATTCATATTGGCTTCTTTTGCCAAAATAACATCTTTTAGTTCGTATTCAGGTGTGGAAACTCTTCCCAGTAAAGGATGAATGTCATGTCGGCAAGCTCCCCTAAGCTTAACTTCTTTGCCATTAACAAGTAGTTTGTTTCCATTTATTGTTATTTCCCTAAATCCAATCTTGTACACTTTTTGCCATAACAATTGGTCGTTTTCCGAAAATGAGATCTTTAATGAATAAAGATTTGGATGTTCCGCATCCCACTTCTGTGGATTATCTATCTGATTGGATATTTGGAATGCTTGCTCATTGTTTAATTCGGTAGAGCTGTTTTCAAGATGAATCTTTTTATTGTTGATGTCGAATAATTCTAGAACAATCTTTGAATCCAGGTTACGATTTTTTGTTTTACCGGACACGACAAGCGAAGCGTGTTCAAAATTTTCATCAAAATCAGTTTCTATGGCAACTTCATTAGGATAATTAATTGGTAATGCCACCAGATTAACATCGCGAAGAATTCCTCCAATTTGATGTTTGGCATAGCCACTTGCATAAGAAATCTCATCAGCTTTATCAGTAACTTCCACGGTGAGCATAGCTGTTTCTCCCGGCTCAACAAAAGGGGTTATATCACATACCCATCTTGTAAATCCACCTGAATGATCACGAACATATTTTCCATTTACCCAAACTTTGGCATAACTATAAACGCCATCGAACTGAATTATAATTTGTTTCCCATTAAAGTCACTTGGAATTTCAATACTTTTCTTGTATACGAATGGAACATCATGTTTTATGGAAAATCCTTGCATTGCGCATTCTCCTGGCACCTGAATTTCTTTCCATTCTTCATTAAGTGTATTTAAGGTCCAAAACTTCTCAGTTGGGTTTGTGTTTATTTTCCAGGTTCCACTAATATTAATTTGTGGGTTAGAAACACCTTCAATATAAATAGATTTAGATTCATTATTATCACAGCTTACAAGCAATATAGCAGAAATAACAATTATTAATGTTTTTCTCATAGTTTCTCTTAGTTTATGCATTTTAATGGAAAATTGTATGATTAGTGGCGGTTTGAACTGTTACTCGTATCAAATCAAGATGATGTTTATAAGTGCTACGAAGCTTTAAATTTAGTACATTTTTCTCAATTACATTTACACAATGTTACCAACTGTTATTATTCAATTTTTATTATTGGTTCATTTTTTAAGTACCCAAGCGATTGTAAAAATCTATCGGCTTCTAAAACTGTTTTCTTATAATATCCAATATTTTTATAATTAAAGAATCCATGTCCCTCTCCTTCATATAAACGAAGCTCACATCTACTTTCGACTTTTTCCATTATTTTTTGGTAATATTTAGCAGTTTCTACCGGGATTAGTACATCATTTGTTCCCAAAAATAAAATTGTCGGCGGTGTACCTTTCATAATATTGTGAAGAGGTGAAAAGCTTTTGTATTCATTACCAATTCTATCATAACCATAGCCACCAGGACCGTTATCTATAACAGGATTAAATAGTACCAAGGCATTCGGTTTACAGCTTACCGACAAGTTATCCGTATTTTCGTTATAATCATCTATTAATGCAGTAGCAGCTGCAAGATGTCCTCCGGCAGAGGCTCCAACTGTAACTATCTTTGAAGTATCAATATACAATTCGTCTGCGTGTTCTCTAATAAACCGAATAGCTGACTTGGCATCTTTTAATGATTCAAATGGAGTAGTTTGCTGTCGTTTGTTTACCCTATAATCAACTAGGAAACAAATCATTCCTCTTTGAGAAAAGTATTTGGCATGTGGTTCAAATTGTTTGATAGAACCGGTATTCCATCCACCTCCAAAAAAGAAAACAACCACAGGATATTTTTTTGCTGTATCAATATTTTCAGGACGGTATACTTCCATATATAAATTAGTCGTATCAATCTGCTTGTACAGTATTTGTTCTTGAGAGAAACTATATGAATAAGCAAATAATGAAATCAATAATATTGCTAAAATGTTTTTACTATGCATATCTCTTTTTTATAGTTGGTAATGGTTTTAATATGATGAGTTTGGCAATTCAACTCTCTAACTTTTCAATTTGCCACTATGTTTATTTGTTGCTACTACCATTATTATTATAGTACTATCCGCCAAATGCACTATATTTTTTGTTACCCAATATTATTGTTCTTCTAATAGTTCTATAGTTACCAGATAGGCACAATGATCTGATGCGATGGAATCTTGAATAACCTCTGTTTCAAGTATTTTCCATCTGTTTTTTGGATAAAACATCACATAGTCAATTTTCTGGAAAGGTTTAACCGATGGGTATGTAGCTGCAGGTTTGTGTTTGTCGTATGAGGCAAACCATACTTCCTCAAGAATATTAATAGGTGTGCTCCCCGGAATTGCATTTAAGTCACCTGCCAAAATAGTCGGGTATTTACTTAAAGAAAACACTTCATTGATCTTTTTCACTTGTGCTATTCTATCCGTTTCGTCTTCCAAATGATCCAGATGGGTTCCAACAAATGCTATTGTGTCATTTGAAGATAACACAGTTACAACTTCTAAAGCAGCTCTGGGTTCGTTCCCAACAGAAAAAGGGAGTGCAATATTTCTGGTTTGTAAAAAACTATATTTTGATAATACACCTTCACCATATTCACCACCGTCATAGCTCATAGCTTTCGCAAAAATAGGTGACATTTTCGTTCTCCAACCCAATTCTGTTACTAAATCATACTGCCTGGCTCTATTTGTCTTAAAATCTACCTCCTGCAATGCTACAAAATCAGGCTTTGCGTTTACTATCACTTTGGCAATTACATCTAAATTAAAATCACCTTTTGTAGTCGCTCCATGAAGGATATTAAATGTGAGTACTTTTACAATTTTGCTACTATCAACTGCATATTGAGACCATGCTGTATGACTGATTATAACTGCAGCTAGGATAATTAATGTTCTAAATTTCATTCTTTATCAAATTTTAATATTGGGTAACGGTTTTAAAAATGGTGCGTTTGGTATTTAAACGCTCCAAACTTTCAATTTACTACTATGTTTCTTTATTTCTATCATCTTCATTTTTAGCAATATCTGCCAGATGCACTACATTTGTTGTTGTGCTTTGTAACTGGAAAACAACTGTATTTACTTGCAATATAAAGACCATTATTTTTAATTATCAAACTATAACATGAATTCACTTAATTATATTAATATAAAATTCATTTGCTCTTTTTAATGCTGTATCTGCTTCAGAAGTCCTGCCTAATTTTTTTAATATTTCACAACGTTTTAAATGGGCATCTCTTGCCAGCCATGAATCTGGAAAAGATTTTACACTTCTGGTAAGTAAACTTTCCGCAACAACTAATGAATCCAGATCGTTTGATGATGCTAATAAACTACCTTTTTTAAAATCTTTCTGCCACTGTAAAGCAATGGAATCCATTCGTTCTGCTCCCTGAAACACTTCAAATGGCGGTAATTTGATTTTGGAATATTTGGATAGAATTTTTGGTGCAGGTTGAGAAAAATATTCCTTTATTGCCAGAAAATATGCCTGTGCTTCTTTTTGATTATATTGCTCGTTTTTCAGCCGTTGTTCTTCTTGCGGATTTGAGAAAAATGATGCTTCACCAATTATGCCAGGTATCCCGTACAAATTTCTTAAAACTGAACTTCCGCTTGAAGGAAAAATGACAAAATCAGAAATCAAGCTTACTGCTACATCAGACTTGTAAAATATTTTTTGATATTTTTTTGCGATAAGCTTTCCCAAATGGACACTTGCCATGTTCTCAGATGCATTTCCATGAAAGTAGATAATCGGAAAATTTACTGTTGAATCAGCAGTAGCATTATGATGAATTGAAATAAACATATCAGCATGTTGATCAATAGCAAGTTTTGCCCTAGAACTCAAAGATACTAATGTGTCGGCAGAACGGGTCAAAATTACTTTTGCATCATTCTGTTTTAAGATTTCAGCAAGTTTAAGCGCCACACGAAGATTAATCCATTCCTCACGCTCGCCAGCTGTGCCAACACGATAGAAATCTGTTTTCGCAGTTCCCCCATGACCGGGATCGATACATATCACTTTTCCGGATAGTGGATTCTTATTATGGTTGGTACAACTTGAAAATACTATTTGCAAAATAAATAGCAAAAATAATAAGTTTTGTGTTTTATTCATTTGTTTATGTTTTTAAGTTATAATGCACAACGGTTTTAATATACGTAATGTGGGTTTTTGAAGCTATTAGCATTCAGGTTTGCACGAAATTTTGTGTAATGTACTAACTTTGAATTAAGCACAAACCCCGCATTACGTATATTTTTTGTTAGTAGCCGTATTTTATTATATATCAATATATTAACAATTCAATAGTCATCTTTACACGACTTAATGTAATGTTTACTTGTCATTATGATATTTTTACCTTACATTTGTCTCATAACTTTAAATCAATTGTCATGAAAACAAATTATTTATTCCCAAATCGGTTTAAAAAGATTGGTTGGCTTCTATTCATTCCAGGAATCATTCTTGGTATAATATTTTTAATGTCTCAAGCAGATATTGATTTTCTAAATGTCAAGGTTTTTTCAATTGCCGAACAACCAATCTTTGGTAAGACTGTGTTTTTTTCTATCACTGAGAATAATATTCTAGATGAAATTATAGGATTATTATTAATCATTGGCGCAATATTAATTGCTTTTTCTAAAGAGAAATCAGAAGATGAGTTCATTTCTAAAATCAGGTTAGAATCTTTAGTCTGGGCAACTTATATAAATTATGCAATCTTAATAATTACAATAATCTTTATTTATGATATGATATTTTTCTGGGTTCTAGTGTTCAATATGTTTACAGTGCTCATATTTTTCATCATTCGTTTTAATTGGGCTTTATATAAATCTAAAAATCAAATCAGAGATGAAGAATAGTATAAAAGTCGAAAGAGCAAAAAAAAATATAACTCAAGCTCATTTAGCAGAACTAGTAAAAGTCAGTCGGCAAACAATAAATGCAATTGAATTAGGAAAATACAATCTGTCTACTATTCTCGCTCTAAAAATTGCTCATGTTTTTAATCAATCTGTGCAGGATATTTTTGAGCTTGAAGAATCTGATTGGGAATCTTGATATGGCCACTAATGGTTTTGATAAAATCATCAAGTTGTTCAAAACTGATAGTTAATAAATGTCCTAAAAAAAGTCCAAGTGATAATGAAATAAAAAGTACTGCATTTTTCAAACTTGTTTGTTTCCTGAATTCAACAATACTTTGTCCATCTGGATTGATTCCTTTCTCTATTAGCTTCAATCTTTCTTGGTTTTTTGTTCTAATATAATAAAGAATTAGTCCGATAACTACTACAGCGATAATTGGAAGGATAAGTATCATAATGTATAATTTTAATTGTTAACTGTTGTTTAGATAAATTAACCATCAAAAGGTTACAAGCTCTTTCAAAAAATTATAGTGCCTAACTGGTTGGTGCATGCCCGGTATGAGATATCAAAACTCATCCATTTCAATTTATTACTAGTTTTTATTACTTACATTTACTTCCAATCACCTCTAAATCTCTTATTGGCATACACTTTGTTACCTTCAATGTATATTCCTATTCAAGATTTTTTATTTGATCAACCTTTATTGTCCATACATAATCAGATGGTGGAGCATTTCTTATCTCTTTTGGAATGTAAACCTTAAAACCATTATCCTGGATTTCCCAATTAAGTGGTTTAGGGTATCCCAGCAGTGTAACAATGCCATTTTTTACAGGCTGATGGCTGGAATTAATAAATATTTCTGAAGGCATGTTTGTTTCGTCTTTTTCACACATATAGAAAAAATATACATTCCCGTTTTTTTGTTGCGTCATACAAATATTGCCTTCCTTGTACGGCTTAAGGACTTTACTATTATAAATTCCCTCACTGTTTATTTTCATCCATTTGCTGTACTCTTCTAATAAATCGTAAGCTCCCTGCTGCCATTCTCCTTCAGGTGTAATGGCAACATTCAGTAATAAGTTGCCTCCTTTTGAAACGATATCAACTAACATTTGGACACCTTCTCTTCCGCTCATGTATTTTGCATCTTTTGTATATGACCAACCACCGCCTGAAATTATACAAGACTCCCAAGGATAAGGCAATGATTTCACAGGCACACGATTTTCAGGGGTGAGATAGTTTTGATTTTTTCCATGAACTGCCCGGTCAACTACAATTAGAGTTGGCTGTTTTTCTCTTGCTTTTTCAACTAGTTCATCCATTAAAATATCCTGATTGACAATTCGGTTTTTTAAGTAACCATTTTCAGTGTTTTTGAGTTGTTGGTCATACCAACTTGTTATTTTACTTTTAGGGGTTTTAGCAACCCAACCACCATCCAGCCATAAAATATCAATTTTACCATAATCCGTTAGTAGTTCTAATACCTGGTTATGCGTAAAATCAATAAATTTATTCCATTTCTCAGGGTTGGCTTCAGGTTCATAATTTACATTTCTGTCGCGTGGGGGGTACATTGGGTCCCAATAAGAAGGAGAATTCCAATCAGGTTTTGAAAAATATACTCCTGCCCAAAAATCCTTATCTCTAAAAGCATTAAATATTTCTTTTGTGACATTTTTTCGCGGATGAGTTGAGAATGGACATCCGGAATCAGTTATTTTATAATTTGTATATTTTGAATCATACATACAAAAACCATCGTGGTGTTTGGTGGTGAAAATAACATATTTCATTCCTGCATTTTTAGCGGCATTTGCCCATTTATCAGGATTGAACTTTATCGGATTAAAAGTGCTTTTAAGTCCTTCATACTCTTCTATGTAAGAAAAATAATCATCAGGATTTGACCCTTCCGTCCTTTTACACCAATCATATTCTTCCGGGCATAAGGACCATGATTCCACAATTCCCCATTGACTATATGGACCCCAGACCATCAGTAGCCCGAATTTGATGTCTTGCCATTGTTTAATTCTTTGAATAACTTTTGGGTTTGTTTCAGCAACATATCGTTCATCTTCATAGATTGCTTGTGAAAAACTTATGGTATATATCCCTAAAATAATTATCAATAAAAAATTTCGTTTCATATTAAATTTTACATCATTTGCATTGAGGGTAACGTTTTGACTATGCGTAGTGTGGGTTTTTGTACACTTATCATTCATCCTACTCATATGCTTATTAATTGCTTAAATTTATAATTTACAACTATTGTCCGTATTGCTTATAAGTCGCTGTTAGAGCCATGTGCATTAATCATTCTAATAATTACTTTTTACTATAAAAAATTCCCAAGTCATTAGTTCTAACCTCTACCAATTTTTCTCTAAGTTTTTTCTGAAATTCACCAACAATTTTTGAATATTCAGGGTTGTAAGCTAAATTGGTATATTGCTTTGGGTCATTTTCCATATCAAAAAGTTCCATACCCGATTTTGCATCTTCATCGTATTGAATATAAGCCCATGTATCAGTCCTAAGCAAAAAAGTTCTTCCTCTTTGTGAAACGGAAAAAGCCATATCTCTAACTTTATGATTTGGATTGTCGAATGTCTTTACAAGACTTTTACCTTGAATATGTTCAGAATATTTTAATCCTACTAATTCTGCCACAGTTGGGTACATATCAATAAGTTCGACAAATGAATTACAAACAGCAGGTTTTTTCCCTGGAACTTTAATTATAAGCGGTACTCTTGCTGATTCTTCGTGTAGGCTAACTTTCATCCAAAAATCATGCTCGCCAAGATGAAATCCGTGGTCTGATGTAAATATTACAATTGTATTATCTTCGAGACCTTCTTCTTTTAATGTTTTTAGCACTTTACCAACTTGTGCATCCATAAAAGAAACTGAAGCATAGTATGCAGCTACAGCTTTTTGTTGCTGTTCTATACTCATTTTTCCATTTACACTCGTAACATAGTTAATTCCTCTTTTTGGTATATCGTCCCAGTCGCCTTCGACTTTTTGGGGTAGAATAATTTTTGCAAATGGATACGGGTCGAAATATGATTTAGGTGCAACAAAAGGTACATGGGGACGTACCATTCCGACAGCGAGAAAGAATTTATCGTTTTTATGTTTTCGTATTAACTCACAGGCTTTTTTAGCAGTTTTTCCATCGGCATGTACCAAATTATCTCCATCGGCTTTTACTATTGTCATAACATTACCGCCTTTTCTTTCTATTTTCCCATCGGGGTTTCCTTGTACAAGTTCAGCTTCGCCTTTTGTTTGCCATTCGGGTGCCTGACTATTATATTTTTCATTCCACGAAGCAGGGTCATCTGTTCCATCGCTTCCTCTTTCAATATCAATTGGGATTGCCATATGGAAAATTTTACTCACTCTAGCTGTGAAGTATCCATTCTCTTTAAAAAGTTGAGCCCATGTTTTACGTTCATCGCCAATATTTTTGCGTCCACTTACATATCCAAAAGTTGTTGTGGCATGTGGGTAGTATCCATTCATAAAAGAAGCTCGCGATGGTCCACATACAGGAAACTGGCAATATGCCTGAGTATATCGTACTCCTTCTGAGGCAAGTTTGTCGATATTTGGAGTTTTACAAACCTTATTTCCATAAGACGATACTGCAGTTGCTGTTAAATCATCTGAAATAATAAAAAGTACATTGTAATCTTTTTTTTGAGTGCAGGAAAATAAAGTTATTACTAATAGTAGTATTAAATATTTCATTGGTTTAATAGTTTATATTTATTATTCTTAATAACCTTCTATTTTTTAGTCTATGATTGCATCAGCTCTAACGATTTGGTTTTGCTTTTTTCAAAAACGTCAATATTTGGTTTTCAGTTTTAATCTCAAAATAGTATTCTCCTCCATTTCTTTTCATATAAAAATCAACTACTGAAGCCTAAAAAGTCAATTTACAAATCGTTTATCTCTTTAACATCATAAATCAAGATTCAAATCAAACTTTTGTATTATTTTTTTAATATATGTGACAGAAACCAAATAAAACACTTCTATTATTATCACAGATCATCACATATTGAATATCTTTCCTTTAATTCCACTCAAAATCACCATTTTCAATAGTCCAGTCATTACCAAAAAAGCCAGCACATTTTACTTTT
>JBDLIB010000097.1:0-11834 GCA_039715085.1 Bacteroidota bacterium
ATAACGGGTTATATCAAGTGATTTTTATTTCAAAGATGGTGTGCTATTGGCTTTTCAGCTAGCTGATTTCGATAATTAGCCCATATACTTCCTCAAATTTCTTCGAAATATCCCGATAGTCCTTCATAAATTTGCGTTGCCTATGGACTAATTATTTGAAACTGTGTGCAAAGCTTAAACCTAACTGGGGTTATTAAAAGAAATAAGCTTATTTTTGAGATCAAATTCTTCAGATCATGAACCTTTTAACAGAAAATACTGCAGAGATATTGATCCTTTTCTATATAACTATAACTTTTGCGTATTCGGCATTTGAAAAGATGCTGCAATGGAATGATAGTGTTGCTTTTTATCGTGATCATTTTAAGAATACCTTTTTACAAAAACACATTCCTTTATCCCTATGGATTGTAATTATTCTGGAAATTATTACGGTTATGGTAAGTTCTATCGGTATTTTTCAACTTATTGGCTCAGGCGAAAAACAGTTTGGACTTTACGGATTAATTCTTGCCGCTATAACTTTAATTGGATTAATGATCGGGCAACGAATTGCAAAAGATTATGCCGGTGCAATGAATATAAGCATCTATTTTATCCTTACGGTATTTGGTGTCTATTTGTTGCAATAGACTAAATAAGTTGTGGTTTGCAGTGGCAGATCATAGTATTTCAAATCAAATTTAACCGCAATGTTCGCTAAGTTTTAGCAAAGTACGCAAGGAAAATAAATACATTAGGTTATAAGTCTCAGACTCAATATTAAAAGTTTTATTGGGATTCAAACTTTTTACTTTTAAACATTCCAACTTTAATCATCAATCAACTCATAACGCAACTCTTTTCTCTAATGAATATTGAACAAGGATCAACGATTTTTGATTTGTGATGTAAAAAGCCAGAAAAGCAAAAACCCCAACTTTCGTTGAGGTTTTTTGAATATTTAAGAAAATTATTTCTTATTAGTTAGCCCACCAAACCGGTACGTCTGGTTCTTGCCAGTTTTGACTAACAACATCTGCATTTGCAGTTTTTTCTGTAGTTGGATAAATAGCTCTTTGATACCATTTACCAAACATTTCAGTTTCAGTATCTTCTCCTTCTAAACGTAATTCCAATCCTTTGAAAACATCTGGAGAGTAATTATAACGACGGAAATCAGTATATGTTTCTGTGTTATGGATGTTAGCTATATACTTTTCTTTCATAATATGGTGTAACATTAAATTGCCTTCTCCAACATCTACAGCAGTATCAGCCATATAATCATCAGGTGATCTTACACCAATTTTTGCCATACTTGCAGCTATACCTTCCATATATGCAGCATAAGCATCTCCTGTTGATCCTACACTTGTTTCGTTACCTCCTGCAGCTAAAAATAACATTTCTGCTTTGATAAACATTGCTTCAGCATAAGTGATCAAAGTTAAAGGTGCATCTTCTGCTGTAAGGAAACCTCCATCCTTATAAAAAGTGTTTAAGTCTTCCCCATCAGAAGATATTCCATCTCCACCGTTCATACCACCTCTCCATGGTGTCGTATCATCATCAATTGGTCTATCATAATCTTCTTCTATCAGTCTAACATAAATTTCAGGTAAACGTGGATCAATTTTAACAACACCACTTTCAAATGGATATGTAGTACCATTTAACATACTAATTAACTGATCATTTGGAGCTCTGTAATAATTACCTGTTTTTGCACTTAAAACGTTGACAGAATACCATGGATTAATTTGATTACTAGGCATTTCCAGATCAAAGTCATCACTATTTGAGGTATATCCATTTTCTACAGACTCCAGAACATCAGCTGTTGTTGCCAACCCTTTATTTAACAATCTTAATTGTAAACGAGCTTTAACCATATATGCTGTCATAATCCATTTATCATAATCACCTCCATAGATCAAATCATCACCACTCAGATTATATCCTGAATCATCAATTCCTTGTAGAGTCGCAATTGCATTATCTAATGATGTCATAATTCCGTTATAAACTTCCTGTCCGGAATCAAATTTTGGATATACTGTCTCCAATGGTATTGTAGCTTCAGAATAAGGTACATTATCCCAGCTATCTACTGCAAGACCCAAATTCATAGCCTCAATTATTTCTATAACAGCAACATATTTTGTTGCGCCAACAACTTGAGCTTTTTCTTTAATGATTTTAGCATTCGGTAAAACTCTCAAATAAATATTATTCCATGTAGCTAAATTTTGTGTTTTACCTAAAGCTCCATAACCATAACCTCCAAAATATTGTGTATAGTTACCAAAAGAAGCTTCAGCATTATAATATCCATACACTGTTCTGTGTATAATTGGAGCCATCAAAGCTCTTATCTCTGCATCCTTCACATTTACAGCTTCTGAAGGAGTATTAACGTCTAAGTAGTCATCACAACTCGTAAATCCTACGGCTATCAATGCTACTATTAATGTATTTAAAATTAATTTTTTCATCTTTATCATCATTTTTTAAAATCCTATGGATACACCAAAAGAATAATTTTCTGTTAAAGGTAAACTTCTTCCTGCAAATCCGTAAATATTACTTCCCGCACTAAACGCACTTCCTTCAGGGTCAAACCCGTCATATTCTGTCCATAAAAGAATATTGGATGCACTGGCATTTAAAGAGAAGGTTCTAATGTTCAATTTATCCATGAACTCACCAGCAAAGTCGTATGATATCCCTATATTTCTTAATTTCACGAATGATGCATCTTGCAAATTTACTTCTGCAGCACCTGTAAATTTATTCCAGCTTCTATAATAACTTTCATCAAGTCCATATGCAGTTGGAATTGTATTTTGGATATAAGTTCCCGGATTAGCAGGATCTTCCATTACACCATCCAATACATAATCATCAATATTTCTTAGTTCTGTAACTTTTGATGTACCATTTCTTATCATAGTACGACGAGCCCAGCTATATTTGTCTCCGCCTTCTTGCCATTCTACTAGGAAATTAAACCTAAAGTTTCTCCATTTCATGTTTGATCCTAAAGACATATTGAAGTCAGGCATTGCATTACCTATTATCGAGTAATTATCTAAACCATCACCATCACTATCATATTCTAAGTTTGGATAACCATCAGTATCAATAAAACGCTGGCCATCCTTATACTCCCAGCTATATCCATAAAGAGTTCCCATCTTATCACCTTCTTTAAGATCTAAGAAAATCTCAGGTGCACCATCACCATAGAAATACATACTACTTACATCTTCCGGAAGATCAATAACTTTACCTTCGTTTGTACTAAAGTTATATACCAACTCCCAGGTAAAGTCGTCATTTTTAATTACATCACCACTGATCATCAATTCCTGACCTTTGGTTTCGTATTCACCTGCATTTCTTGTATATCTCGAAAGACCAGTTGAGTAAGCAAGAGGCACCTTAAAAATAGCATCAAAAGTATTTGATAAATAATATGCATAATCAAAACGTAAACGATTTTTAAAGAAACGTAAGTCTGCTCCTACTTCCCATCCTTTTGTACGTTCCGGTTTCAAATCAGCATGCCCGACATTAATAGCAGCAGCTAAACCACCAGTATTTCCCCAAGGGAAATCAACACCAGGATAAAAATATTCTCCTAACAGCCCTGTTTGACCAAATATAGTTCCGTTACCAACCTCTGCATAAGATCCTCTAAGTTTACCAAATGAGAAGAAATCACCTTCACCAAATATAGAACTGATATCATAAGCCAAACTTACTGATGGGTAAAAGAAACTGTTATTATCTAAACGTAATGTAGAATCCCAGTCATTTCTGGCAGAGACAGATAAGAATAATTTATTATCCCAATCAAATTTAGCTTCACCAAAAACACCGATCAGACGTTGCTGTGTTCTCCAATTTCTGGCATCTCTATTAGTTGTATTACTCATATTGTTATAGTGAGGAATATTAAATCCTTCACCTCTCGCCCATAGATAATCCGATCTAAAATCTGTGATCTGATTACCAACAAGGAATGAACTATGGAATTTTTCTGTCCAGTCTTTGTTAAAAGTAATGATCAAGTTTGATTCCAAACCAAAATAATTTTTAGTTTGTTCGATAAGAGAACCATTAACCTTAGAACCTAAATCTAATTCAGGTGCAACAAAACGATTCTGCATCTCTGAATAATTATCAACTTGTGCAGTATAGTTAACATTCATCCATTCAGCTGCTGCCCAGTTCATGTTAATATTTCCAATCCAACGATTTGTATCTTGCGTTAAACCACTTACTTCAGCGTTATAACGTGGATTATCAATCCAAGGAGTAAAGTTACGTTGTGTACCATCCTCATTTAAATAATCATTGATAGGGTAAGAAGTTGAAAAATATGCCAATGCACTCATTACTGATTTATCACCACCTGCTGGTTGTCTTGTGTCAGAATTTGTATATTGTACAGAAGAACTGATCTTAAATTGATCTGTTACTTGATATCCACCATTAAATCTAACAGTTGTTTTATCATATAAGTTCCCGGGTGTTGTACCATCAGATGCTACATTACCTAAAGATAAGAAGTAATCGATCTTTTCATTAGCTCCACTAATATTAAAGTTCATTGTATTATTAATACCTACATCAAATAGGTCATACATATCATAATATCGGTCATTAGACAGATCAACTACTGTTCCATCACCTTTAACATATTCATCATCAGAATACAATGGACCCCAAGTATGGAAAGGTGTACTTGAACTCACACTGGTAAATCCTGTTTCTGTCCAGGGTGTATATAACATTTCTGGTATCTGTGTATAACCTTCACGGTATAATTTTTGAATTTCAGGTGTTTTAGTAACCTTACTAAAAGTAGTTGAAGCACTAAAATTAATCTTAGCTTTACCTTGTTTCCCTTTTTTAGTTGTGATAACAATTACCCCATTAGCACCTCTAATACCATAAAGAGCCGTTGCAGCTGTACCTTTTAATACGTTATAGGTTTCAATATCATCAGGGTTAATATCACTTGACCTACTTGAAAGACCAAACTGAGCATTCCCTGAGTAACCTGAAGAACCGGTTCCGGCAGATGGAGTTAAATTATCACCACCTGTATCATTATTAATAGATACACCATCAACAATGATCAAAGGTTGGTTATTTTGACTTGGGTTCATAGAAGAAACCCCTCTAATCAAAATATCTACACTACCCCCCGCTGTACCTGAAGTTGGTGCAACAGACAATCCGGCAACTCTACCTTGTAAAGCAGATACTGCACTGGTTTGTCCGGCAAGATCAAGATCTTCTGTTTTTACTTGCGAAACAGAGTAACCTAATTCTTTGGTAGATTTTTTAATACCAAAGGCTGTTACTACTACCTCATCTAATTCGTTTGCGTCTTCCGCAAGAGTTACATTTACTGTAGTTCCTTCTACAGTAACTTCTTTGTTTGCAAAACCGATAAACGAAAATACCAATACATCGCCCTGTACGGCTTGAATTTCGTAATTTCCATCAAAATCGGTTGCTGCCCCTGTGTTAGTTCCTTTAACCAATATATTTACACCAGGCAAAGAGGATCCGGAAGCATCCGTTACCGTACCCGTAATTGTTGCCTCTTGAGCAAACAATAATTGGGCTGCTGTCATAAAAAATACCAGTAAAGAGAACGTAAACTTTTGTCTCATAATCTGAATAATTTTGGGTTAATAAATGTTAATTTTGGGTTAAAATTCGTGCTAATGTAATATAAAAATGTTAAATATTACACATAAATGCATATTTGTGTATGTTTTTTAACAAATTGCTTTCTATTTGCTCTAAACACTTATTATTAGATACATCTTTTTAATTAAGTTGCGTTTTATAATTCTTTTTTATAGCATTTATTTGCAGTTATTTAAGTATTTATGAACGCTTTTTTAATATTATTTATATTTTTAACAATTAAATAAGATAATAATAATTTATTTCAAAATATATTGAGATATACTAATTTTATAACTACATTTAGTCAATATCAAAAGTATTAAAATCACAAAAATATTACATTCTAATTTTGAGCTTCGAGCAAAATGTTACAACTAGTAACAAATTCTTTTAATTTTTGATGGATAATCGTTAAGGTGGCAACAATATTTATCCTTTAAAATGTTAACCTTACATTTGTGGATACATTAATATATATAATGATTGAATGAATCAGAATCACAAAACTGAAACACAGAACCCAAAACTTGGAATCCGAAACCCGAAAAAGTAGCATGCGCTGGAACATAAAACAAACACCTGACATTAAAACTACAAACAATTTAGCTAAAGCTCTAGCTATCGATCCAGTTTTGTCAAAATTACTGGTGCAACGCGATGTAACAACCTTTGAGGAAGCCAAACATTTTTTTAGACCCTCGCTTTCAGATCTACACGATCCGTATTTAATGAAAGATATGGATAAAGCAATTGAAAGAATTGAAATAGCTATTCAAAAAAATGAAAACATACTGATATATGGAGATTATGATGTCGATGGAACTACAGCTGTTTCGTTGGTTTTTTCATACTTTAAGACGTTTTATGATAAAATTGCAACTTATATTCCGGACAGATACAACGAAGGTTACGGAATTTCCTACCTCGGAATTGATTTTGCCGATGACAACGATTTCGGTTTAATTATTGCCTTAGACTGCGGAATTAAAGCCATCGAAAAAGTTGATTATGCAAAAGAAAAAGATATTGACTTTATCATCTGTGATCACCATCGACCCGGAGATAAAATACCCAACGCCATTGCCGTTTTAGATCCCAAAAGAAAGGATTGTAATTATCCTTACGACGAATTATGCGGTTGTGGAATTGGTTTTAAATTGGTTCAGGCTTTCGCCAAAAAAAGGAATCAAAATATTGATGAACTTACACCTTATTTAGACATGGTTGCAACTGCAATTGCAGCTGATATTGTTCCTATTACAGGAGAAAACAGAATCCTGGCAACTTTTGGATTACAGATTATTAATTCTGACCCAAGACCGGGAATTAAAGCTATCACCTCTCAAATAAACAGAGGAGAATTAACAATTACCGATGTTGTTTTTGTTATTGCCCCAAGAATAAATGCAGCCGGAAGAATAAAACATGGTCTGCATGCTGTGGAACTTTTAACAGAAACTAATCCTGAAAAAGCTATGGAGTTTGCTACTGAAATCGAAACATATAATTCCAACAGAAAAGAACTCGATAAACAAATTACCCTGGAAGCATTACAACAAATCGAAAAAAATAACGAAAAAGATAATTTTACAACGGTTGTTTATCAGGAAGACTGGCATAAAGGTGTTATAGGAATTGTTGCCTCCAGATTGATTGAAAATTATTACCGTCCAACTTTGGTTTTTACCAAAAGTGGTGAAAAGTTTGCTGCATCGGCAAGATCGGTAAAAGGTTTTGATGTATACAATGCATTACAGGAATGCGCTGAATTTATCGAGCAATTTGGCGGACATAAATATGCTGCAGGCCTCACACTAGCTCCAGAAAACTACAGTAAATTCAAACAGAAATTTGAGGAAGTGGTAAGAAACTCCATTACTAAAGAATCATTGACACCACAGATCATCATTGATTCTGAAATAAATTTACAGGAAATAACTCCAAAATTCCACAGAATTCTAAAACAATTCGGCCCCTTTGGGCCTCAAAATATGAAACCTGTTTTTATATCTTCGGGGTTGCGAGATAATGGCTACGGAAAAAAAGTGGGTGCTGATGGAGAGCATTTAAAGCTAAACATCATCAACGGCACAGATTATAAAACCTATAATTCTATTGGTTTTGGTTTGGGAGAAAAATTTGATATACCCAAAAACGGAAATACTTTTAAAGCAGCTTTTACTATTGAAGAAAATCACTGGAACGGTATCACCAGTTTACAATTGAATTTAAAGGATATAAAAGAAGATCGTTAATTTGTTTATTCGTTTTACTTATTATTATGAGATTAAGTCACCGGCCTCAATTAATATTTCTTTCAAAATTATCGTATCTACATCTTCTAATGCATGATATTGAATCGATTTTACAGTATTTCGATTATTTCCGGCAACTAAAACACCTTGTTTATTAGATAATTGAAACCCTTTTACAAATCCTATATCCACATATTTTTTGTTTTTTGGAATGTTTAGATAACAGAATGGGGTTTGCTTGTAATAATAAAAAGGTATGCCGTATTTAAATCTTTCATTTATTTCGGGAAGGGTTTCAAAAATAACCTGCCTTACAAAAAGTAATATAGATTGATACTGCTCTTCCTGTTTTAATATATAGTTGTCAGCAGGATTCATCAGTATTTTAATTTGATCTTACACTAACGATCACAGGTAATTTAAAAACAGAGTTTACCGGAATTCCTCTTTTTAAAGAAGGTTGGATAGTTTTCGGTAATTTTGCTATACTTTGCTGAAGTATACTATCAAACTTTGGGATATCTTTTATTACTTCCGAACTCTTATGAATTTTCGAAATAGTGATTCTTCCTGTATTGTCAACTAAAATATCGACATAAACCGTATCAAAAATTTCCTTTTTTGTTTCTGCCTCATTCTTATTTACAATTTTCTCTAAGTTTTTAACAAACTCATTTTCAAAACATAAATTTAATTTTTGGTTACTATCACAATTATTGCATTCTCTAAAAACCGGATAAACATCTACTGAATTATAATCAATAACGGTATCAAGAATAGACAAATTTTGAGATGAAGAATTTTGTAGTGATATAAAATCACAGGAAGCAAAAACCATGACAGAAACTATTGCAATAACTAGCCTAATTAACATTATACCTGTTTGATAATGTGAAAGTACAAATTATTTTGAATTAGAAGCTTGATTGTTGAAAATCTGTTATAAAATTGTTCAAATTCTCCTCTTGAGATGAAAAACTCCAACGTAGTAGGCTTGGAGTGCACAAAAAGTGCATCATGTTTAATATTTATTTCCAACCCAAAAAAACAACAAATCCGAAACCCAAAACAAATTCCCTATCTTGCAATAAAATTTTACTTTATGGACATTTTTCTCCTCATCGTCGGATTTATTTTCACTCTTTTAGGAATTGCTGGTTCTTTTTTACCGGTTTTACCCGGACCGATAACCGGTTGGATAGGCTTGTTACTTTTATATTTAACCAAAGCTGTACCAATGAGTTACACCTTTTTAGGGATCACTTTAGCAATTTCAATTTTAATTTGGGTTTTAGATTATATCATTCCTGCAATGGGAACCAGAAGATTCGGCGGAAGCAAAGCAGGAGCTGTTGGAACAACCATTGGTTTGATAATCGGTTTGATCTCTCCAATTCCATTAGGTTTCGTGATTGGTGCTTTCCTTGGTGCTTTGATTGGTGAATTATCCCATATCAATAATTTCAAAAGGGCTTTAAAAGCTGCTTATGGCTCTTTTTTAGGATTCCTTGCTTCAACAACCATAAAATTTATTATAAGTGTGATCTTTGTAGGTTTATTCGTTTCAAAAGCAATAGATTATTGGGATGCAATATTTTAATTTTTATTTATTTTTAATATTTTTATAGAATTAACCAAATCTATCATGCTGAAAAAAACAAATTTTTATCTTTTTTTATTAGCAATATTCATTGCATTATTTTCATTTTCTGTCTATGATTATTATCAATACGATAAAAATAAAAATAGGGAAGCGCTTCTAAAAGGGTATAAAAGTTCTCAGGAAATAAAAAACTCAGTAAATAAGGCCTTAGATTCGCTTCAAAAAATAGCATTTAATATTTCAGAAGAAATTTCTAAAAAACATATACCCACGGATGAACTTGAAGACCTTTTAAAGAAAATAACACTTGAAAATGAGTTTTTTATAGGTGTTACTGCTGCATGCACCCCAGAACACAGCACCAATTATAAGAAAGAATTACATGCACCTTATTTTTCGAGGAAAAATAATAAAATTGAATACATAGAAGACTCATACGATTACACAGATGAGTCTTTGTCAAATAATAAATGGTATACTGATGTTATCAGACAAAAGAAAGGTGTTTGGAGTGATCCATATATCTCAAATATCACCCAGGAATTAGTTGTTGATTATGGAATACCATTCTTTAGAAAAGATTCTCTTGGCAATAAAAAAATAGCAGGAATTGTATCAATTACTATTTCAACAGCATACATTACATCATACCTTCATGATGTTACTTTAGAAAAGACAGGTTTTGCAATTATTACGAATGAAGATAACTATCTTATTTCTCACCCTAGTACTGAGCTATTGACTAACCCTGAGAGCTCCAGAGAAATCATTATGCAACAATCAGAATTTATGGATTTATTTAACCAAAATCAAAAAGAGGGGAATTTTTCAGCCTTTAGTGTCATTGCTCAGGAAGATTCAGAATTCTTTTTTTCTACTTTAGCTCAGGGGTGGGTTTTAACTATTGTAATGCCAAAAAAAGATCTAATGGGCACTTCAAAAATCCTTAAAAGGAAAATAATAAAAATATCAATTTATCTTTCTTTTATATTGATTATAGCATTAATAATTATTTTAAAAGTATGGGAAGGTGACACAAGTAATTTATGGAAATTTTCTTTATCAGTAGCAACTTTATTATTTGCTAATACAGCCTTAATATGGTATCTCGAAGTTAATTTAAAACTTTTGGAGAATTACAAGGATGAAACAAAAGTGTTAAGTATTGCAACCATTAATAATTATATCAATGACCGAAATTCTAAACTTAAAAAAATAAATTCATCCTTAAAATCAACAGAAATTAAAACAGGTATATTTATATATGATATTGAATTTATAAGTGCCTACAACGTATCTGTTCAGGGTAAAATATGGCAAAAGATTCCAGATAGTCTGGATATAAAAAAAGATGTTAATTTTACCTTCCCTCAAGCATCGTCAACAGGTATTTCAGTGAGAGTAAGACCCATGATGAAAAAACATATTGATAATTATTGGCTTTACCGATCTGATTTTAATGCTACATTTCAATTCGACTTTGATTACTTACGTTACCCATTAAATATCAAACAATTAAATTTACAGATGAAGTATCCGAATATGGATGAAAATATTCTACTCATACCAGATTTAGATTCTTATGAGTTTATTACTCCATCATTAAAACCAGGTATCAGTAATGATATTTATATGCCAAACTCAAACGTTTTATCTTCATATTTCACATTTAATGAACATAATTTTTATTCTGACCTGGGAAACCCCGAATACAAAGGGCTGAAAGAGACCCCTGTTTTAACATTTAATATTCTGATAAAAAACATTATCCTTAGTACAATTATATCAAGTTTAGTAACAATTTTTATTATTGCACTTATGGTATTTCTATTACCTTTTACAGTTGAAAAAAAGGATGGTGAGGTTCTAGAAGGTGGATCTCTAAGTTTAATTCAGGCTGCCGGTGGATTTTTCTTTATATTGATTCTTGCCCATATTCAATTAAGAGTTGATATTGAAACCCCTGGAATGATTTATTTGGAAATATTTTATTTTGTAATGTATCTTATGCTGGCAGCCATGTCTGCCTCTGTACTACTTTATGCAAAAACTAATGATTATCCGATACTGGAGTACAAGAATAATCTTATTTTTAAAATTAGTTACTGGCCGTTATTACTGTTGAGTATTTATTTAATTACACTTTTTGTGTTTTACTAAAATGTTTAAATTTAAACCTATTAAATTATCAATATGCAATTTCCACTTTATGCAGGTTTAATAGCCTCAGTATTTCATGTAATTACCGGACCCGATCACCTGGCAGCAGTAACTCCGTT
>JBDLIB010000098.1:0-11708 GCA_039715085.1 Bacteroidota bacterium
ACTCATTTTATATTTTTTTAAAAATTTTCATACAAAAATAATTTATTGAAATTGATTACAAGATGAATAATCTCATTTTTTTTTATATTTCTCTAATTAATTTTTGTTGATCAAAAAAAAGAGTAAAAATTACTCTTTTACTCTTTCCATATAGGTTCCTTTTTCCGTTTCAATTTTAATTTTATCACCTTCATTGATAAATAACGGAACGTTAACTTTCGCACCTGTTTCAACAACAGCCGGTTTTGTTGCATTGGTAGCTGTATTTCCTTTTATACCTGGCTCTGTATGAGTCACTTCTAGATATACATGAATGGGCATATCAACAGAAAGTGGCAATTCGTCTGATGTACGAATAATAATAGTAACAATCTCTCCTTCTTTTAAAAGCTCAGGTGAATCCAAGGCTTCTTTTTGTAAAGAGATCTGGTTATAATCATCGGTATTCATAAAGTGGTAGGTATCACCTTCGGGATATAAATACTGATATTTTCTTGTCTCTACCCTTACCTCCTCAATTTTATGACCTGCAGAAAAAGTATTATCAATTACTTTTCCGCTTGTTAAACTTTTCAATTTGGTTCGAACAAATGCAGGACCTTTACCTGGTTTTACATGTTGAAATTCAACAATTTTATAAGTATCGTTATTATAAACAATACAAAGGCCTTTTTTTATATCTGATGTACTTGCCATTTTTTCTTTTTATATAAATTTAATAATTACTTGTGTATCCTTTCATGATTCCACGCTGTGATTCTCTTATAAAAGTGATCACTTCATCCCGTTCAGGGCTAGCATCCAATTCAGCTTCCAGAATTCTTACTGCCTGTGTGGTATTATTATTTTTCTGGAATAATATCCTAAAGATATTTTGAATCTCATTTATTTTTTCTGAACTAAACCCTCTTCTTCTCAATCCTATTGAATTTATTCCAATATAAGATAAAGGTTCTTTTGCTGCCTTCACATAAGGAGGCACATCTTTTCTTACCAAAGAACCTCCTGAGATCATAGCATGCCTGCCTATCTGGATAAATTGATGTACTCCGGCCTGACCACCGATAATAGCATACTCGCCTACTTCTACATGCCCTGCTAAAGTAACACCGTTTACTAAAATTGCATTATTACCAATGATACAATCATGTGCCACGTGGGCAGTTGCCATGATCAAACAATTATCACCAATTACAGTTTTTCCATATGCCTTGGTACCACGATTAATAGTTACACCTTCTCTTATGGTAACATTATCACCAATTACAGCAAGAGAATCTTCATTTTCAAATTTCAGATCCTGAGGAATTGCTGATATAACAGCCCCCGGAAAAATCTTACAATTCTTTCCAATTCGAGCTCCTTCCATAATGGTCACATTTGAGGCTATCCAAGTACCCTCACCAATTTCCACATTATTATGAATGGTTGTAAAGGGATCTATTACTACATTAGTAGCTATCTTTGCGCCCGGATGAACGTATGCTAGAGGTTGATTCATATCTATTTATTTTTATTTTCAATTTTATACTCCCGGTTTTCTTGAAATCTGAGCCATTAGTTCAGCTTCAACAACCAACTTATTATTTGCATATCCACATGCACTCATATGACAGATACCCCTTCTGATAGGCTCTTTTAATTCTGCTTTAAAGATCAGGGTATCACCGGGAAGAACCTTTTGCTTGAATTTAACTTTATCCATTTTCATGAAGTATGTCAAATAGTTTTCAGGGTCAGGAACTGTACTTAATACTAGAATCCCACCACATTGCGCCATTGATTCAATTTGTAAAACTCCCGGCATTACAGGTGCATCAGGGAAATGCCCTACAAAGAATGATTCATTCATTGTAACATTTTTCATACCAACTACATGTTTATCAGACAACTCTATAATTCTATCTATCAATAAAAATGGTGGGCGATGCGGTAAAATATTCATAATTTGATGAATATCCATCAAAGGCTTTTCATTAAGATCATAATACGGAACCTTATTTCGCTTTTCAATTTTAATTATCTTATGTAATTTCTTGGCAAAATTAGTATTGATCTTATGCCCCGGTTTATTGGCTATTACTTTACCCTGTAATCTCATTCCAACCAAAGCCAAATCGCCTATCACATCTAATAATTTATGACGAGCAGCTTCATTTGGCCAATGTAATGTCAAGTTATCTAAAACTCCATTTGGTTTTACTTTAACACATTCCCTGTTAAATGCCTTGCTTAATTTCTTCATAGTTTCATCCGATATTGGTTTATCAACATAAACTATGGCATTATTAAGGTCACCTCCTTTAATTAGATCATTATCTAATAACATTTCAACTTCATGCAAGAAACTAAAAGTCCTTGCTGCCGAAATTTCTTCTTTAAAATCTGATATATTTTTTAAAGTAGCATTTTGGGTTCCTAATATTTTAGTACCAAAATCAACCATTGTAATAACCTCGTATTTACTGGAAGGCATTATGGTTATTTCACTACCGGTTTCTTCATCTTTGAAATTGATCACATCTTTAACTACATACACCTCTCTTTCAGCATCTTGCTCTACAATTTCTGCTTTTTCCAATGCTTCTATAAAGTATTTTGACGAACCATCCATAATTGGTGGTTCGGGAGCACTCACTTCTATAATAATATTATCAATATCCAGACCAACTAAGGCAGCTAATACATGCTCTGAAGTATTTATAGCAACTCCATTTTTCTCTAAGTTTGTTCCCCTCTGTGTTTCGGTAACATAACATGCAAGAGCTTCTATGGCAGGTTGCCCTTCAAGATCGGTTCTTTCAAATACAATCCCTGAATGAACAGGCCCGGGTTTAAAAGTAAGCATTACATTTTTACCGGTATGTAAACCAACTCCTTCAAGGGTGACCTCTTTTTTTATCGTCTTTTGCTTATTGCTCATTTTGAAATTATTTACTTGATTTTAGTTAATATCGATTTTTCCAGTTCACTCACTTTATCGGCTAATTTCGACAAGTTTTTAAAATGCACATAAGATTTGTTATAATCTGAATAAGGTAATGCCGGACTTCCCTGAACAACTTCATCATCTTTTAAACTTCTACCTATTCCGGATTGTGCCTGTATTTTAACTCTATCTCCAATAGTTAAGTGGCCAACAATTCCTACCTGGCCTCCAATTTGACAATTGCTGCCAATTTTAGTAGAACCGGCAATTCCTGTTTGCGCAGCAATTACTGTATTTTTACCAATTTCCACATTATGTGCAACCTGAATTTGATTATCTAACTTTACTCCGCTTCTGATAATTGTAGATCCTAATGTTGCCCTGTCTATAGTTGTTGAAGATCCTATATCCACATTATCTTCTATTATTACATTTCCTATCTGAGGGATCTTCTTATAAGTTCCATCTTCGGTAGGTGCAAAACCAAAGCCATCACAACCAACGATTACTCCGCTATGAATAAAACAACTATTCCCTATTTGAGTTTCTGAATATATTTTACATCCCGAAAAAATAGTAGTATTATCCCCTATCTTGACATTATCGCCAATAAAAACATTTGGATAGATCTTAGTATTATCTCCAACCGATACATTTTTCCCAATATATGCAAACGCACCAATATAAACCTCATCACCAAGTTTAGCTGAATCATCAATATAATTTGGCTTTTCAATACCAATTTTATGAAGTTTAACCTGGTTATAATATTCTAAAAGTTTAGAAAATGCCTGGTAGGAATCATCTACTTTTATCAATGTTGCAGACACTTCCTTTTCAGGAATAAAACTTTTGTTTACAATGGCAACTGAAGCTTTTGTAGTATAAAGGAAATTTTCATATTTTGGATTGGATAAAAAAGTAAGTGAACCTTTCTCTCCTTCTTCGATCTTTGACAGTTTAAAAACTTCTTCTTCAGGGTTTCCAACTATCACACCGTCTAGAATTTCTGAAATTTGTATAGCTGTAAACTTCACAGGCTTAAATTTTGAATTAAAAAATTGAAAAACAAAGAATGATCTTTTCTTAATTGTCAGTTTGTAATCAACTAATATTCAGGCACAAAAAATGCTTAAAATATATAAATTACAAACCAAAACGAACTAATATTTTATCTCAATCCTTCTTTAGTTGGTGCAAAAGTAATAAAAATAATATTCAGACTTTATATTTCCTTCGGATAACAAATAAAGTGCTTGGTAACCGGATTGGTTAAGGCCTTCAAATTCAATTGATCTGAAGCTGCAACAATATCAATAATCTCTCCATTCTTTTTTAAAATATCAATTCCCTTTTCTACGGGATTATAAGCTTTGTTTTCAACCTCTCCTGTAAAAACAAAATAAGACAATTCCTCATTACTTATTGGAAATTGTTTTGAAACTTCCTCTGACTTTTCCTTTAAAAATACTTTTGAAAACTCTTCGTTCCTAATGATAATCTTTGGTAACTTTCTGTAGATTATAGATTTGCTCAAATAAG
The DNA here is from genome assembly GCA_039715085.1 of Bacteroidota bacterium. Taxonomy (GTDB): domain Bacteria; phylum Bacteroidota; class Bacteroidia; order Flavobacteriales; family Flavobacteriaceae; genus Namhaeicola. The sequence continues at coordinate 4,472 of JBDLIB010000098.1, forward strand.
CTAAAGTAAAATCAGAATGTTGCATCCATTTCTTTAAAGCAAAAATAATATCACTATCATCTAAAAGTGCAAATTTCTCTAAGGTCTCTTTATCAAAATTCTTTTTATCGATCTTATTGCATAAAAAGTAATCCAATAATCCTCCTGTTTTCAAATCTTCACCATTCCCGGTTAGTTCTTTTGCCCTCTGTAATGTTTTTACTAAAATATATTCTGCGGCAACTCCTGCTTTATGCAAATACACTTGCCAGTACATCAGTCTCCTGGCAACGATAAATTTTTCAACAGAATAAATTCCGTTTTCTTCCAAAACCAACTCTTCATTCTTAACATTTAGCATGGTAATTAATCGCTCTGCATTAATATTACCTTCGGCAACACCTGTATAAAAACTATCGCGTTTTAAATAATCCAACCTATCCATATCTAACTGACTAGAAATCAGCTGATGCAAAAACTTTCTTGGATGTTCATCCTTAAATATCTGAATTGCAAGCGATAATTTCCCGTCAAATTGTCTATTCAATTCATTCATAAAGAGCATAGAAATCTCTTCGTGATTTAAACCATCAACAATACTGTGCTCTAAAGCATGTGAAAATGGCCCATGGCCAATATCGTGCAATAAAATTGCGATAAATAATGCCTCTTCTTCTTCTTTTGAAATTTCAACTTCTTTTAATCGTAAGGTGTAAATTGCCTCTTCCATTAAAAATCCACAACCTATAACATGATGAAAACGGGTATGATGAGCACCAGGATATACAAGATAGGACAAACCCATTTGTGAGATCCGTCTTAAACGCTGAAAATAAGGATGTTCAATGATCTCAAAGATCAGCTTATTTTGCAATCTTACAAATCCGTAAATGGGATCATTAAAAATTTCAATTTTTTTCATGTTTCAACTTCTTAATAACATTTAAACAAGTAAAAAAAGAAATGAAAAAATTATCCCATTCGATTCTCAATTATTAAATGTTTTTTGTACTTTTCGAAATCTTAGTGCTTACTGGGAATTACTTTAACAAAAGTAGATTTTTAATTTAAATAAACCAATATAAAACCTTAATAATGAGTATAGCAAAGATTCTTTGGGTAGATGATGAAATACAAAATTTAAAACCTCATATCCTGTTCTTGGAAAAGAAGAATTATCATGTAACGCCTTGTACTAATGGTGCTGATGCTTTGCAGAGTGTAAATGAGGAAAGTTTTGATATTGTTTTTTTAGATGAAAACATGCCGGGCCTGTCAGGCTTGGAAACCCTTTCTGGCATCAAAGCCAAGCTTCCTAACTTACCGGTGATCATGATCACAAAAAGTGAGGAAGAATATATCATGGAAGAAGCAATTGGTTCAAAAATTGCCGATTACCTGATCAAGCCTGTTAATCCAAATCAGATCTTACTTTCATTAAAAAAGAATTTAGATACATCTCGTTTGGTTTCAGAAAAAACCACATCTAATTACCAACAGGAATTCCGTCAGATCTCTATGGATCTGGTAATGGTTAATTCCTACGAAGATTGGGTAGAATTATATAAGAAGTTAATTCATTGGGAAATTGAGCTGGAATCTATTTCAGACCCCGGAATGACCGAAATACTTGAAAGTCAGAAAAATGAAGCAAACTCCCAATTTTTTAAATTCATCAAAAAGAATTATCGCAAATGGTTTCACGGAGGTGAAAAACCCGTTTTATCACATAATTTATTTAAAGATATTATTGTACCTCAATTAGACACAGAGAAAGGTACTTTATTGGTTGTAATCGATAATCTCAGGTATGACCAATTAAGGGTTTTGGAGCCAATTATCAACCAATATTACAAGGCCGTTGACGAAACTTCTTTTTACAGCATTTTACCTACAGCCACTCAATATGCCAGGAATGCTATTTTCTCGGGTTTGACACCTTTGGAGATGGAAAAAAAACATCCTGATTACTGGAAAAATGATACCGATGAAGGTGGAAAGAACCTCTTTGAAAATGAATTCCTGACGGAGCAGATCAAACGATTGAATTTAAATATTTCTCACGAATATTATAAGATAACAAGTTTAAGCGGCGGAAAAGATCTTGCAAACAACTTTGCAAAAACAAAAGATAATGAACTGACAGTTATTGTTTATAATTTTGTGGATATGCTTTCTCATTCGAGAACAGAATCGGAAATTATTAAAGAATTAGCCGGTGACGATAAAGCCTACAGATCGTTAACATTGAGTTGGTTTAAAAATTCACCTTTACTGGAAATAATCCAAAAAGCTCAAAAAATGGGTATGAAACTGATTATTACCACAGACCACGGAACTATTAATTCAACAAAACCTTCAAAGGTTATAGGAGATAAGAATATAAGTTCAAATTTACGTTACAAAACAGGTAAAAGCCTAAGTTACAACGACAAGGAAGTATTTGCCGTAAATGATCCAAAAGACATTCACCTGCCGGCAATCTATATGAGCAGCTCATTTATCTTTGCCAAGGAAGATTACTTCTTTGCCTACCCGAACAACTATAACCACTATGTAAAATACTACAAGAACACCTATCAACACGGTGGAATTTCTTTAGAAGAAATGATCATACCATGTATGACCTTTGAGGCAAAGTAAAAAAAGGTGGATCATGAGACGAAATGAAAAGGAAATTGAAGATAAAGATATAATAAATGAAATATTATCTAAATCTCATATTTGCAGAATTGGATTATTTGATAATGAATATCCATATGTAGTACCAATGAATTATGGTTATAATGAAAATTCACTGTATTTTCATTGTTCAAGCAAAGGCAAAAAATTAGATTTAATACGGAAGAATAATAAAGCATGTTTTGAGATTGAACAATCTCATGAAGTTATTAAAAATGAAGTTTCTTGTAAATGGACTACAAAATATCGTTCCGTTATTGGTTTTGGCAACATTGATATTGTGACTGATCATAATGAGAAAATAGAGGCATTGGATTTTATAATGTCACAACATGGAAAAGAAGACAACCATTACAAGGATGAACTGATTGATAAAATCGTAACTCTGAAACTTAATATTTCAAACTTGACTGCCAAACAATCCGGAAAATGGTAATATTCGTGTAATAATTCAACCCTGATTCACATTAATAAGTAATCTTCAATTCATCAAATTATCAAGTGGTTTTCAAGCCTTAAAAAAGTATACTAATCACGCCTGTTTTGAATCAATTCTAAAAAAAATCCATCCTGTTAAAAAGTTTCCACAATAGGTGCATAATTAACTGAAATTTTACGGAATTTATAGTAATTATATAAAAGAAATTGCGGAATTTTACATTCCCAAAAATTAAACCTATAAATTAATTACAAATCAATAAAGTTTTTTAATGATGAAGAAACATAATTTTAGTGCAGGACCATGTATTTTGCCACAGGAAGTATTAAAAAAAGCTTCAGAAGCTGTAGTGAATTTTGACAATATAGACCTATCTCTTATCGAAATCTCTCACCGTAGTAAAGAATTTATTGCCGTGATGGAAAAAGCTCAGGATTTGGTATTGGAGTTAATGGATCTTAAAGGAAAAGGATATTCTGCCTTATTTTTACAAGGCGGTGCTAGCTTGGAGTTCTTAATGGTTCCTTACAACCTGATGAAAGAAAATGGGAAAGCTGCTTATTTAGATACGGGTGCATGGAGTGCAAAAGCTTTAAAAGAAGCTAAAATGTTGGGTGAAGTTGATGTTGTTGCTTCCTCAAAAGATAAAAATTACAACTATATTCCTAAAGATTATACTATTGCTCCGGATACAAATTATGTTCACTGTACAAGTAATAATACGATCTATGGAACACAATTCAAAGAATTTCCAAAAACCGGTGATGCATTGTTGGTTTGTGATATGAGTTCCGATATTTTTTCACGTAAACTTGATTTTTCAAAATTTGACCTGATCTACGCAGGGGCTCAAAAAAATATGGGTCCGGCAGGTACAACATTAGTAGTTGTTAAAGATGATATTTTAGGAAAAACCGGCCGCCAAATTCCAACCATGTTAGACTACCAAACACATAGTTCAAAAGACAGTATGTTTAACACACCTCCTGTTTTTCCTGTTTACGTTTCTATGTTAACCCTGCAATGGCTGAAAGATATGGGTGGTATCGAAGCTATTGAAAAGAAAAATATCGCTAAAGCGGAGTTACTTTACAATGAAATAGATAATAACCCACTATTTAAAGGAACTGCTGCCAAAGAAGATCGTTCAAATATGAATGTAACTTTTTTACTTACTGATGAAAGTAAAAAAGAAGAATTCGATCAAAAATGGAAAGAAGCAGGTATAAGCGGAATTAACGGCCACCGTTCGGTTGGTGGATATCGTGCAAGTATATACAATGCAATGCCAATTGAAAGTATTCAGGTATTAGTTGATATAATGAAAACCATCAAATAATTATGTCTGAAGTTAACCGATTCGAAATTTTAAAGCGGGTTGTAGAAGACCAAATACCGGCTAATAAATTATTGGGTCTGAAAATTTTAGAATTAAAAGAAGGTTACACAAAGATTCATATACCTTTTAAGGAAGAATTTATAGGTGACTTTATACAAAAGCGTTGGCACGGAGGAATTCAGGCAAGTATAGCCGACAATGCAGGTGGAATTGTTGCTCTGAGCACCGTAAATGGTTTCGAAGAAAAAGTGAGCACCATCGATATGCGAATTGATTACCTTCACGGTTCAGAACCTAAGGATATTTTCGCTGAAGCGGAAATTATCAAAGGAGGTAGAAGAATCGTAAAAGCCGATGTAAAATTATATCACGAAAAAGAAAAAATCATTGCTATAGCACGATGTGCTTTTAGCGTTTTAAGAAATTAAGAATTAAATATTAAAATTAGAACAAATGAAAGTTTTAGCTAATGACGGAATTGCAAAAGCAGGTGCAGATGCACTTGAAAAAGCAGGTTTTGAAGTTATATTAACCAATGTTGCCCAAGACCAATTGATCGACTATATCAACGAAAATAAAATAGATGTTTTATTGGTAAGAAGTGCTACAACTGCAAGAAAAGACATGGTAGATTCATGCCCTTCTTTAAAGATCATTGGCCGTGGCGGGGTTGGTATGGATAATATCGATGTAGAATACGCAAGAGAAAAAGGATTAAAAGTGATCAATACTCCTGCTGCCTCTTCTCATTCGGTTGCAGAATTGGTTTTTGCCCACCTTTTCGGTATGGTTCGTTTTTTACATAAATCAAACCAAAGCATGCCTCTTGAAGGAGATTCAAAATTTAAAGAATTAAAAAAATCCTTTGCTAAAGGGATAGAGTTAAAAGGGAAGACCATGGGTATTATTGGTTTTGGACGTATCGGACAAGCTACTGCAAAAATTGCTTTAGGACTTGGTATGAAAGTCATTGCATTCGATCCCTTTATTGATAGTGCACATTTAGGCTTAGAGTTCTTTGACGGACAATCTGTTAGTTTTACTATCGATACGATCTCTAAAGAGGATGTTTTAAAACAAGCCGACTTTATTTCTCTTCACGTACCTGCTCAGGAAGAATATGTAATTTCTAATAATGAGTTTGACATGATGAAAGATGGTGTGGTACTTGTAAATGCTGCAAGAGGAGGCGTTGTTGATGAAATGGCATTGGTTAAAGCAATTGAAGAAGGTAAAGTTTCAGCAGCTGCATTGGATGTTTTTGAAAAAGAACCAAAACCGGAGATCCAGTTATTAATGAATGATAATCTTTCACTAACTCCTCATATCGGTGCCGCTACTTTAGAAGCGCAAGATAGAATTGGTGAGGAACTGGCATCTCAGATTGTTGAGATATTAGGATAAAGTTTTAATGAGTTAATGCTACAATGAGCTAATAGTGTTTTCATTACCACATTATATCATTGCAACATTAAAAATAGAGATTAATTACATATTCTGTAAGAAATCTCTATTTTTGCTTTATAAAATTACCAGTTATTTAATATGGCAAGAGTAAATCCATTTCGAGCAGTTCGCCCTACTCGTGATAAAGCAGCTTTAGTAACTACACGATCGTATGAAATTTATGAGAAAACCGAACGTAAAGCAATTTTAAAATACAATCCGTTTTCATTTTTACATATTCTACGCCCCGGATATAAATTCAAAAAACGGGTAACCGGTGAGGAGCGGTTCAAAATGATACATAATCGTTACCTTGAATTTAAAGAAAATAACATTTTTATTCAAGAGGAAAGGCCTGTTTATTATCTGCACCAGAAAACTTTTCATGGAACAACTTTCTGGGGAATAATTGCAACATCTGCCATTAGTGATTATGAAAATAATATAATAAAAAAACATGAAAAGACTTTGCAGGAACGCGAAGAATTATTTGGTGATTATCTGGATATCACGGGTTTTAATGCAGAACCGGTTTTAATTACTTATCCCGATGATAAGGCTATTGATCAAATCTATCAAAAATATCAGAATATCAGGCCTGAATATGAGTTTACCACCAACAAAAACAGAACGCATTTATTCTGGGTAATCAATAATGAAAATGACATTAAAACAATTCAGGATACATTTTTAAAAACCGATACTGTTTACATTGCAGATGGACATCATCGCTCTGCTTCTTCCCTTTATTTAAAAAATAAATTAAAAGGTGAAAATACCGACCATAAAGGAAATGAAAACTACAATTTCTTTATGAGTTATATGATCCCCGAATCAAATTTAAAAATTACAGCTTTTAATCGATTGGTTAAGACATTAAACAACTTAAGCAAAGAAGAATTTCTAATAAAATTAGACGAGAATTATCGTATAGAAAATGTGGGAAATCAATTTTATAAGCCCTCAAAAAAACATCATTTCAGCATGTATCTTGATGGTGAATATTACAAACTTTATTTGCGAAAAACCGATTATAGAATAGAGACTGCTTTAGATGACCTCGATCCAGAGATCCTGTCAAAAACTATCTTAGAGCCCATTCTGGGAATTAAAGATTTGAGCAATGATAAAAATATTCAATATATTCCGGAGATCATTAATCCGGATGGTATAAAAATTGCTGTGGATTCAGGGAAATTTAAAGTCGGATTCGGTATGTTTCCGGTTTCAATAGAACAATTAAAATCGGTTTCCGATGCAAATTTATCAATGCCGCCAAAAAGTACTTATATTGAACCTAAGCTAAGAAGCGGGTTGACTATTTATGAATTGAAATAAAATTGTTGATATAT
>JBDLIB010000099.1:0-11212 GCA_039715085.1 Bacteroidota bacterium
TCCAGCTTTTTACTTGCACCACCTCCGATAATAAATAGATCGGGAGATAAAATTAAATTCACATGTTTAAAGTATTTATTTAATCTTCTGCCCCATTTTTTATAGCTGAGATCTTCTCTTTTACGGGCAGCATCGGCAGCGTAATTTTCAAAAGGTTCGTTTTTATATACTACATGTCCCAACTCGGTGTTAGGAATTAATTCACCATTAAAAAATAACCCTGAACCAATTCCGGTTCCAAGAGTAATAACAGCGATCAGGCCTTTTTTATCTTTTCCGGCACCAAAATTCATTTCGGCTAAAGCTGCAGCATCCGCATCGTTAACAACAGTAAAATCTATACCGGTTGCTTCTTTAAATAATTCATCTACCTGTACACCTTTCCATGTATCATGTAAATTTCCGCCACTTTGACATTTTCCGTGTGAAAGTGGGGTAGGAAATCCGCTTCCTGCTTTACCTTTCCAGTCAAAATGATCGACCAATTGCTTAATAACTTCAGCAACATTTTTTGGGGTGGCAGGCTTTGGAGTTGGAATTCTATGGCGCTCTGAAATCAATTCACCGTTTTTTGTGTTTACGATTGCTCCTTTGATACCTGAACCGCCTATGTCTATTCCTAATGCTTCCATGATGGTTATTTAAAATAAGTTTGTCAAAATTACTAAAATATTTAGGAACCTTATAAAACTTAAAATAAAAAAAGCTCTATTTATAAAATATTAAATAGAGCTTTGATATTGTATTATTAAATATTTCTAAAAGTGGATACCAACACCAAATGTACCAAATACACCAAAATTACCACCACCACCAATTTCGGCAATAATACCCCAGGTTTCGTTAAATTTATATTCAACACCTGCATGTAAGTTTAATTCGAAATCATCATAGTAATCCTTTACATCATCTTTTTCATTACCTATTACAAAACCGGTATCAACACCTGCCCATATATCCCAAGGTTCATTAATATTAAGTAAGCTATCAAAATAATAATCGGCTCTACCTCCAATAGCTATATAATCAAAATCAAAAGAAAATGCAACTGCTGGTGAAATGGTAAAGTTTTTTGCAATAGGTATTTCGTAATGAGCACTCGCGGCTGATTCATCACCAAATTTTACAAAAACATTTAAGCCACTATAATCTTCTTGTGCATAAGTAAAGTTAGAAAATCCTAGGAGAAATCCTCCAAATAATAAAGTAATTAATAATTTTTTCATGGTTAATTAATTTTAGGTTGACTCAAATATAATAATAAATTTCTAAATATCAGTTTGATATAGGTGATTTAAGATTTTGAATTAAAAAATTAACGGAATTAATCGGTAAGTTTTTATTTTGTATTTCAGGTAGGAGCTGTTAAATTTCATCGCAATAAATGTTAATTTCTTCCATAAATAATTAACTTTCGCAATCCAATATATTATCGTAAATTCGCACGCAATTAATTCTTAATTGCAAACTATGGCTACCAGCAAAATTTTATTAGAAGGACTAACATACGATGACGTTTTATTAGTCCCTGCTTATTCAGATATTTTACCACGTGAGGTAAGTATTCAATCAAAATTCACAAAAAATATTATCCTTAACACACCAATCATTTCTGCTGCTATGGATACGGTAACAGAATCTGCAATGGCAATAGCTATGGCCCGTGAAGGAGGAATAGGTGTTTTACATAAAAATATGTCTATGGAGCAACAAGCTGCTGAGGTAAAAAAGGTAAAAAGATCGGAATCGGGGATGATAATTGACCCAATTACTCTTTCAAAGGATAAAACGGTAGCAGATGCCAAATTATTGATGAAGATCAATAAGATTGGTGGAATTCCGGTAGTTAATGATGTTAATGAGTTAATAGGAATTATCACAAATCGTGATTTGCGTTTTGAAAGGAATGATGATCGCTTAGTCGCAGATGTTATGACAGCTTCAAATTTGATCACAGCTAAAGAAGGAACATCTTTAAAGGAGGCAGAAGAGATCTTACAAGATCATAAAATTGAGAAATTGCCTGTAGTAAACCCAGAGAATAAACTGGTAGGTTTGATCACTTTCAGAGATATTATGAAAGTGAGTGAAAATCCAAATGCAAATAAGGATACTTATGGTAGACTGAGGGTAGCTGCTGCTATTGGTGTTTCGGGTGATACAATTGAAAGAGCAGGAGCTTTGGTAAATGAAGGTGTGGATGCTTTGGTAATTGATACTGCTCATGGCCATACAAAAGGTGTAGTAGGAATATTAAAAACTATTAAAGAGAAGTATCCAAATACAGATGTCATTGTTGGAAATATAGCTACCGGTGATGCTGCAAAATATTTGGTAGAAGCCGGTGCTGATGCAGTTAAAGTTGGTATAGGGCCGGGGTCTATCTGTACAACCAGGGTTGTGGCAGGTGTAGGATTTCCTCAATTATCAGCTGTAATGGAGGTATCAAAAGCAATAAAAGGGACTGGTGTTCCTGTAATTGCCGATGGAGGTATTCGTTATACCGGTGATATTCCAAAGGCTATTGCAGCAGGAGCTGATTCTGTTATGCTTGGGTCACTTTTAGCAGGAACAAAAGAATCTCCGGGAGAAACCATTATTTTTGAAGGAAGGAAATTCAAATCATATAGAGGAATGGGCTCTGTAGAAGCTATGAATAAAGGATCTAAAGATCGATATTTCCAGGATGTTGAAGATGATGTTAAAAAATTAGTTCCTGAAGGAATTGTAGGCCGAGTACCTTATAAAGGAGAAGTTTATGAAACCATGCACCAGTTTATTGGTGGTTTACGTGCAGGTATGGGCTATTGTGGAAGCAAAGATGTGGACACTCACAAGGAAGCTAAATTTGTAAGAATTACTGCTTCAGGAATTTTAGAAAGCCATCCGCATAATGTGACCATTACCAAAGAAGCTCCTAATTATTCAAGAAGATAATTTGTTATATGCTATAACAGATGTTATGGAAAACAATAAGAAACCTTCATTTTAAATGAAGGTTTTTTTGTGGGTATAAATTTTATCATAATGAGATTTTCAGGTTTGTTAAAAGATGTGAAATATTTTTTTAGATACCTGAAATTTAGTAAATTAGTATTGTAATAAATATTAATTAACCAAATTCCTACATTATGAAAACAAAAGTGTTTTTTACAGGATTTCTAATTTTTGCATTCCTGTTTAGTTTTGATTCAATTGCTCAGAAAAAGAAGGAAAAATATGATATGTATAATACTGTTTTAATAAAAGCAGTTAGAGGAAAAGAAAAAGCATTAGAAAATGCCATAAAAGGTCATAATGAAAAGTTTCATAAAGAAGGGACAGATAAAGCCTGGTTGGAAGTATTTTTAACCGGTCCATGTGCTGGTAATTATTGGTGGGCTACCGGCCCAAAAATGTTTAGTGATATTAAGCCAAGAGCAGATAAAGAAGTTCACCTTAATGATTGGGATACTAATATTGATGCTTTAGTATCTGAATACGGAGCTGTAGAATTTTGGAAATTTGACAAAAAATTGTCCTTTACTGCCCCAAATACAGAAGGTGATAAGATGGCAATAATTTGGTTTGTGGGGTTGAATAAATATAAGCTGGAAAGTTTTAAAGCCCTTATGGAGAAAGCTATTGCAGTATCCAAGAAGAAGGGCACTGAATCATTCCATGTTTATTGGAACCAGTTTCCTGCAGGTGATGGAAGGGATGTTGCATTGGTTTTTGGTATTAAAGATTGGGCTGCATTAGATTTTGAAGATACTTTTTATACTGACTATGAAGCAATGTATGGTAAAGATTCCTTTAAAAAGTTTATTAACGATTGGAATGATTCGCACGATAAAGTAACTCAATCTGTTTTGAAAATAGTTGATTAAATTTATCGGAATGATTCAAAAAAAAATAGCCTTCAAAATTTATTTTTGAAGGCTACTTTTTTTATGTAAAAAACAGGTTTTTATAAATCCAAACCGTTTAAAGTCTCTTTTAACCTTGGATCTGATGGTCTTGGAGCATCAGAATTAACAATGTTTCCTTCTTTATCCAATAAAATAAAGCGAGGGATACTTTTAATACCATAAGCCATTGTAAATTCAGAGTTCCAATCTTTGTCAGCCATGATCTGTGTGCCTTCCAGATTTTTATCTTTTACCATTTGTAACCATTTATCTTTGTTTTCCATCTTGTCTATAGATAAACTTACAATAGCAAGGTCTTTTCCTTTATACTCTTTGTTTAGTTCTTTTAAGAAAGGAATCTCTCTTTTACATGGTGCACACCATGTTGCCCAAATATCTATATACACGTATTTGCCTTTAAAATCATCTAATGAAACATTTTTACCATTCACATCAGGATAATTGAACTTTGGGGAAGGAGTTCCGGGTTTGAAAGCTTCCAGCGATTTGTGTTCTCTTTCATAGTTGGCTGTAAAATACTCAATCATTTTTGCATTTTGATCCACTTCCATATTATAAACTGTAGTATCCAGGTCTTTTGCGTTTTCTAACATTTCAGCAACTTCATTTTTGATGCGTTCCATCTTTGCATCAAAATCTTCTTTGCTAAGTGCAAAGGTTTCTTTTACATTATTAAGGTTTTCTTTTTGGATGTATTCCATTTTTTCACTTAAATAGATGTTGGTGCCGGCACCTTCACCACTAAATTCTATAGAACCAGGAAAATCTTCCGAATCAAAATTCAATATGATCTCATCACCATTCTTTAAGTATATAAAAGATTGCATTACTCCGTTTTTAAATCCGTGAAAACCATTGGTCACTTTGAGAGTGTCTTTAAAGGTACCATTTTCAGTTACCTGAATTGGCCTCATAAAGCTTTTCCCCATTATTGTTAGGACAGAGTCTTTAGGATTTGTAATTTTTCCTTGTAGAGTAACATAATCTTTCGGAGTTTCTTTACACGAAAAAATTGTGATTGCTGTTAAAAATACTAATACTATTTTTTTCATAATTTAATCATATCCCGAACTTAGTTCAGGGTTTTTTATTCGTTATTTAATATAATTCCCGCAAATATATAATTTTAGTTTAGATAATTAATATCACTATTGTTAAACATTATTTAATTTTATTAGGTTGTTAAATGACAGGGCATTCTTTTTTAAGTATATTATTTTACATACGACATTGTAGAATTTTACTAATAGCTATTGCACTGAGATTCACAAAGTAACACAGAGAACCATAGAGATCATATTTAACTCCTCTGTGAAACTCAGTGTAATAGTTGGTTATAAGTTAATCTTAATTAAAACTTATGAAAATTATCTATAACTAAAAAAGCTATTTCCTCTGAAACAGCTTTTTTAATTAATATGGGTTTGATATTTAGATGCTTAACTCATTAAGCAAATTAATCAATTCTTTTGAAGAAGGTCTTGGTGCATTTGCGTTTACAATATTGCCTTCAGGGTCAATTAATATAAATCTTGGAATCCCCATAATTTCGTAATCACTTACAAAATCAGATTCCCAGTCATTTGGAGCAAATAATTGGTAACCATCCAATTCTTTTTCTTCTACCATCTTTCTCCATTTATCATAATCTTTCTTTTTATCCACGCTCATGCTTACAAAAGCAATATTTTTTCCTTCATAATTTTTGGTAACTTCTTTTAAAGACGGAATCTCACGTTTACAAGGTCCACACCATGTTGCCCAAACATCTATATATACATATTTTCCTTTTAGGTCATCCAGTGAGGTCGTTCCTCCCGCATAATTTTCATAATCTGTAAATTTTGGTGAAGGAGCACCTTTACTCAATTTCATTAGTTTATTGTACTTTTCTGTAATCTCTTTTTTATGCTCTTCATCGGTAGAATTTGCCATAAAAACATCATAATATGCTTGTAGATCATTTGTGTAAGAGATGCCGTATTTGGCATCACCATACAATAGAGCTTCTTTGATTACCGATGATTTTACTTCACTTGAGACAATAGTCAGGTATGCTGTCTCAGGGTTTATGGAATCAGATTTGGTAATTTCAGCTGATTTTAATGAATAATATTTTTTTAAATACTCTTTGTAGAATCGTACATCTATAATTTTTTCATCTTCTAAATTCAGTCCTTCTTCATATTTTGGATAATTTTCTGAAACTTTAAACCCGCTGTCTTTGTTGACATAGTTTTTAAAGGCTTCAAAATTTCCTAAATAATAGATCCGCTTATAAAGGATTTCGGCTTCTTGTTGTTTTTTAAATGTAGGATCTAATCCTTCTTGACTGTTTAAGAAGTCGGTTTGTAACTGTTTTATGGAGTCCATTTTTTTTACAAAATCCTCCTCCTCAAGTGTACCCAGATATTGATATTGTCTTAGTTTTCCAAGTTTCTCCTGATTTAATGATACTTGTGCCAAATAATTGTTTTCTGCACTTCCGTTACCGGAATACTTAATGGTTTCGTCAAATTCTTTTGAGTCTAAAGTCAGGTTAAGGTTATCACCTGGTTTAAGATAAATATCTGAATATTCATTTGCATATTTAAACATGTAAGGCCCTTGTTTAATTCCCGGAATGGTATCAGTAAAAATTCCACCTTCTTCTACACTGATATCCTTAACAGAGTTGTTGTAGTTGTCTACAATAGATAATTTTCCTCCATCAGGGTTTTCAATTTTACCGCTAAAAACAGCATAATCTATAGTTTTCACTTCTTCTTTTGAACAAGATAACATAGTGATACTTAGGGCTATTAAAAATATTTTTTTCATAATTTAAATTGAGTTTTTGAATAATTTGTATCCAAATATACTATTTAATGTGTATTTATTATTTAAGTGATATTTTTTAACAAAATATTTGCATAATCATTATTATAAATGATATTGAGAATATATTAATTTGCAAAAAAATAAGTAATTTGCACAAAATTTAAATAAATGAATTCTCACCATATTATCTCTAGCAAACTATTGGATCTATATATCATTCAGGATATTATTCATAGCGATAAAAAATTAGAACTTTCAGAAGAATCAAAAAAGAGTATTGAAAAATGCAGGTTGTATTTAGATGAAAAAATGGTAACTCATAAAGATCCGATTTACGGAATAAATACCGGTTTTGGTTCTTTGTATAATGTTAAGATTTCCAACGAAAACCTAACGAAATTACAGGAAAACCTGGTGATGTCTCATGCATGTGGTACAGGTGAAGAGGTGCCTCATGAGATCGTCAAGTTAATGTTGTTGTTCAAAATTCAATCTTTAAGTTATGGTTATTCAGGAGTTCAGCTGGAAACCGTAAATAGATTGATCGATTTTTATAACAATGATATTATACCGGTTGTTTATACACAAGGATCTTTGGGAGCATCCGGAGACCTGTCACCTTTGGCACATATGTCATTACCATTGATAGGAAAAGGAGAAGTAATTTTTGAAGGAAAAAGATGTACTGGAGAAGAAGTTTTGAAAAGATTTGGTTGGGATAAAGTAAACCTTAAATCTAAAGAAGGTTTAGCACTTTTAAACGGAACCCAATTTATGAGCGCATACGGAATTCACCTGGTGCTAAAAGCTTATAAACTTTCCTATTTAGCCGATGCAATCGGAACACTTTCTTTAGAAGCTTATGATGGGAACATATCACCGTTCGACGAATTAATTCACTTAGTAAGGCCACATAACGGTCAGATTAAAACAGCCAAACGGATTAAAGAGTTTTTAGAAAACAGTGAAATTATTGCTCAACCAAAACAACATGTCCAGGATCCTTATTCTTTCAGGTGTATGCCGCAAGTTCATGGAGCGAGTAAAGATGCTGTAAAATATGCTGAAAAAACAATGCTTACCGAAATTAATTCGGTTACCGATAATCCGAATATTTTTGTGGATGCTGATAAAATAATTTCAGGAGGTAACTTTCACGGACAACCTTTAGCTTTGGCTTTAGACTTTTTAGGACTGGCGGTTTCTGAATTGGGAAGTATCTCGGAAAGAAGAATTTATCAGTTAATTTCAGGCTTGAGAAACCTACCTCCGTTCTTAGTGAATAATCCCGGTTTGAACAGCGGATTTATGATCCCTCAGTATACAGCTGCAAGTATAATTTCTCAAAATAAACAGTTAGCAACTCCGGCTTCAGCCGATTCAATTGTTTCGAGTAACGGACAGGAAGACCACGTTAGTATGGGGGCAAATGCAGCTACCAAATCAAAGAAAATTGTCGATAATGTAGAGACTATTTTGGCAATTGAATTGATGAATGCCTCACAAGCACTACATTTTAGAGAACCATTGAAAACTTCACCATTTTTACAATCTTTGGTTGATTCTTATCGAGATGATGTTCCGTTTATTGAAGATGATAAGGTGATGCATGATGAGATCATGAAGTCGGTTCAATTTATACAATATATGACTATAGAAAGTGAGGAGCTTTTCGGTTGAGGAATGAGATAATGCTACAATGATTTAATGATTCAATATTGAGTTACTTGTTCTAATTTGACTACATAGCGTTGAATTTTAAGTGTTGAGTTTTGAGTTGAAATTAGAATGATCTAAGTCAAGATCCAACAGCTACATGGCAGATAGAATGGAAGATAAACTGTTTCTAAATTTGAAATTGTTTTTATACTCATTGCGACCCTCGCGTATTCTTTGTGACCCTTGCGGTTAAATTTGAGAAGGAGAGAAAGAGTGTGGGAGTGGCTGGATTTAAGAACCAAGGACTAAAAGCCAAAAGCCAATAGCTATATGGAAGACCTTTCAGAGTTGCAAACCTGAAAGGGTCTAAAATGAAAAAAGTAACATTAACCAGTCAACGTTATTTAGGGAATGACAAGCTCTGTTTAGATGAGTGACAAAAAATAAAAATGAGATAAAGTTAAAAAGTTAATTTAAAATATTTTATCATTAAATCATTGTAGCATTATCTCATTAGTAACACTCAAAACTCAGCACTTACAATTCACTTGAACTTTCAGTTTTATTGCTTTCCATAAGAAAGGCTTTGATAAATGCATCTATATCTCCATTCATAACAGCATCTACATTCCCGGTTTCATAATTGGTTCTTACGTCTTTCACCAATTTGTATGGATGCATTACATAATTACGAATTTGCGAACCGAAATCAATTTTCATTTTACCGGCTTCAATAGAATCGCGTTTTTCACGTTGTTTTTGTAATTCGATCTCGTATAACTGAGATTTAAGCATTTGCATTGCTTTTTCCCTGTTTTCCAGTTGTGATCGAGTTTCAGAATTAACCACCATAATTCCGGTTGGTTTGTGTCGTAAAATGGCTTTGGTCTCCACTTTATTTACATTTTGGCCTCCGGCACCTCCCGATCTGGCAAAATCCCAGGTGATATCGGCAGGGTTAATTTCTATTTCAATGGTGTCATCCGCTAAAGGGTATACATAAACCGAGGCAAATGAAGTATGTCGTTTTGCATTGCTGTCAAAAGGTGAGATCCTAACCAAGCGATGCACTCCATTTTCGCCTTTTAAATATCCAAAAGCATATTCGCCGTCAATTTCAATAGTAGCTGTTTTTATTCCGGCAACATCACCTTCCTGATAGTTGAGTTCTTTTACTTTAAATCCTTGTTTTTCACTCCACATTAAATACATGCGCATCAGCATTTCTGCCCAGTCACAACTTTCGGTACCTCCTGCACCGGCTGTTATTTGTAGTACGGCACTTAAATTATCACCCTCATCAGAAAGCATATTCTTAAATTCTAAAGATTCTAAAAGATCAAGAGTTTTTTTATGCTGATTTTCAACATCCTCTTCACTGGCTTCTTCTTCTTTATAAAAATCATATAGTACGGCGAGATCTTCTCCTTCTGTTTTTAACAGATTATAATCTTCTATCCATTTCTTTTTTCCACGTAGTGATTTCATTAACACTTCAGCTTCTCTGGGATTATTCCAAAACTCTGGTGCCGAAGCTTTTTCCTCTTCATTGGTAATCTCAATCATCTTTTGGTCAATTTCCAAATAAGATTTTAGCTTCTTGATCCTTTCTAATATATCGTTTAGTTGTTCTGATGTGATCATTGTTTTAGTTTTAGGTGTAGTATTATGAATTAGATTTTCGGTTTCCTCCGACTGAATTTCCTCGTTCCAGATAATTATCAGGATAGTCGGTGGAAAGTTTTTAAATACCTATAACTATGGTCAACTATTCTTTAAATTGGTTAAAATGGAAAAAGATTTATTTATATCCGATTCTTTTACTACCAGTGTAATCTCATGTGTGGTTGATATAATTTCCTGAACAGGTATATTTGCCCAGGCGAATTGTTTCAAAATAAAATAATATATCCCCGATTGATTTAAATTGGTTTTTGGTAATCGGATGGTTACTGATGCTAATTCACTTATGCAATTTAGCATTTCCTCTTTTGCTAAATGTTTGTCAACCAAGTTTTTAAGATTAGCACTTAAAACTATATTGGTTTCAAATACACCTTGTGATACTGTAAAAAAAGATTCACCATTATCATCAATACTTCCGTAAAGTTGTACAATTTTCTTTTGAAGATTGCTTGAATTTTTAAAAGTATAATCTAATAGATCAGAGCGAACGATAAAATCTTTTAAAGTAAAAGAAAATCCTTTAATATTCTTTCTAATGCGTAAAACATGTACAGGTGACATCCTGTTGACTGCCATCATAATTGCACCGGTCTTTACAGTTTTTCCAAGTATATTTTCAATGTTTGGCTGTATTTCTCTGGCTAATGAAGATACATTTATAAGTTTGTCATATAAGGCTTCTTCAATAAAAGGAGTTTGTTTAATGATTTCTTCTACTGCTTCCTGAACTGTTTTCATAAATGTTGTATTTTAAACATTTTGTTGTAAAATGTAAATATATTTTAAAAATTTTATTCTAACAAGATATCAATTGACATTTGTAAAAAAAAATCATGTTAGTTTTAAAATTTGGCGGAACTTCTGTTGGTAGTGCTGAAAACATGCGAAAAGTTGCCAATATCATTTTGTCGGAGAGTACCTCAAAGATAGTAGTACTTTCTGCAATGAGCGGAACAACAAACAATTTGGTTAAAATTGTGAGCCAGATTAAAAATGAAGAAAACTCGGGTGCAGTGTTGGAGGTTGAACAAATGCATATGAAGTACCTTGAAGTAATTGACGAATTATTTTATGAAAGAAATTATTTTGTAGGAGCAGAAGTACTCTTAAAGAATATTTTTAGTCAATTACTTTCC
>JBDLIB010000100.1:0-11193 GCA_039715085.1 Bacteroidota bacterium
AGCTGATATTATTGTTGCTGCACTTGGCAAAGCTGAATTCTTAACCGGAGATATGGTAAAAGAGGGGGCCACAATTATTGATGTAGGAATTACCAGAGTTGAAGATGTAAGCAAAAAACGAGGTTATCGTTTGGCGGGTGATGTTGATTTTGAAAGTGTTAGTAAAAAAGCAGGATTTATAACTCCTGTACCGGGTGGTGTTGGCCCAATGACAATCGCTATGTTATTAAAAAATACGCTTTTGGCTTGTGAAAGGAGAGATTGAGAATTTTTTTCTGACTAGTCCTAAATAACCGTTACAGGTTTTTACAAAGATAATTTTAAACCTCCGAGAGTTGCAACTCTCGGAGATTTTTGTTTTTATATGTTTGAGACAAAAAAAATCCCGAATATTCGGGATAGATATTATTAGTTTTCTGAATACAGAAGAAACTCAAATATGCGAACTTTCAAAGAAATCTTATTAAAAGGTTCTCTTTAATTAATCACCAATCATCATCCTCTTTCATCATTTCTCCATTATTCATAAAATATTCGAGACTTTCTAAAACTTTAATCATTTCAGTATCAATAGGTTCCTCTATAAGTATTTGATATTTTTGTGGAAATCTTTCAATATAGGTTTTTAGATCAACAGCATATAAATGCCCTAAAGAGATCTTCCCTACTCTAAAATCTGACAAAGTATACTTATAACGATTATCTTTAGTTTTGATCTCAATATCATAGAACAATTCAATAGGAATATTTTTTGATATAAATTTCCAGATAAACCTATATTTTACTAATTTTTTTAAAGAACTTAAACTATCTAATTCTGAATGGATCAAACTATCATTTTCTGATAATATATCATCATAATATATTCTATACCATTCTATTGCTCTATTTTGTAACTGCTGTTGAGATCTACCTTCAGTAGAAACAACATCTTCATATTTATACTCTCCGGTTTCACTATCAATCATAATCAATTGAGCATGTGAAACGAAGAAAAATAATATGATAACGGGGGAGATTATCAATCTTTTTATCTTCATAACTTTTTTAGAAAAAAAATACACTAATATTTTACATATATTAATGTATTAATTAATACGAAGTTAACATATTTTTATCAAATATTCAAAATATTTTTAACTGTAAGATGAAAAAAAATATAAATTACATCCTTTCCGGAACATCTATACCCAGTAATCTGAATGCAGTTTTTATAACCTCACCCACCTGCTTTGAGAGTTGGACACGAATTATTCTCTCTTCCCTATTCTCACAATTTAAAATAGGGACACTTTGATAAAAAGAGTTATACATTTTCACTAGGTCATAAGTATAATTTGCAACTAATGCAGGACTCAGATTTTCGGCTGCATTCCTAATAATTTCAGGGAAATTTTCAATAATTTTTATCAGTTCTTTTTCTTTTTCGTGTAATGAGAATCCTGAAACCTTTTCAGAATAATCAAAATCTGCTTTACGCAGAATCGATTGAATTCTGGCATAAGTATATTGAATAAAAGGACCTGTATTTCCGTTAAAATCTATTGATTCTTTTGGGTCGAATAAAATTCGCTTTTTAGGATCTACTTTTAATATATAATATTTCAGTGCACCTAAACCTATGATCTTATAAAGTTCCTCTTTTTCTCCTTCACTATAATCTTCCAGTTTTCCTAATTCCCGGGAAATTTCCCTGGCAGTATTGGTCATTTCCATCATAAGATCATCGGCATCAACCACAGTACCTTCCCTGGATTTCATTTTACCCGATGGCAGATCCACCATTCCGTAAGACAAATGATATAGATTTTGAGCCCATTCATATCCTAACTTCTTTAAAATCAAGAAAAGAACTTTAAAATGATAATCCTGCTCATTTCCAACAGTATAGACCATTGAGTTGATATCAGGATAGTCCTTAATTCTCTGAATTGCTGTACCAATATCCTGGGTCATATATACTGCTGTCCCATCTGCCCTTAAAACGATTTTTTCATCCAATCCTTCATCTGTAAGGTCAATCCAAACAGAACCGTCTTCTTTTTTGTAAAAAACTCCTTTCTCCAAACCGTCTGCCACAACATCTTTTCCGAGTAAATAAGTGTTGCTTTCATAATAATTGATATCGAAGTTTACTCCGAGTTCTTTATAACTTTCTTCAAAACCATCATAAACCCATTGGTTCATCTTTTTCCATAGAGCAACAACTTTTTCATCTCCTCTCTCCCACTTACGCAACATATCCTGAGCCTCTAACAGAGCCGGTGCATTTTTCTTAGCTTCTTCTTCTGTCGCTCCTTCAGAAACTAATTTTTCAATCTCTTTTTTGTATTCCTGGTCAAATTTTACATAATAATCACCAACCAATTTATCACCTTTTAAACCTGTACTTTCCGGAGTATCTCCTTTCCCATATCTTTCCCATGCCAGCATACTTTTACAAATATGAATACCACGGTCATTAATGATCTGGGTTTTGTACACTTTTTTTCCGGAAGCTGCGATGATTTCGGCAACAGCATAACCCAACAGATTATTTCTGATATGCCCCAAATGCAATGGTTTATTGGTGTTTGGCGAAGAATACTCTACCATAACCGCTTTATCCCCGGGTTTCGCATTTGTGATCCCAAAATCTACATTTTGATTTATTTCAGAAAAAGAATTCAAATAATATACATCAGAAATTATTAAATTTAAAAACCCTTTCACTACGTTGAAATTCGAAATTTCTTCTATATTTTCTTTCAGATACTCTCCTAATTTTATAGCAATTGCAAACGGATTCCCCTTTACATATCTTAAAAATGGAAAAACAACAACGGTAATATCTCCTTCAAATTCCTTGCGTGTTTCCTGAAATTCCACCGAAGGAATCTCCACATCAAACAAAGATTTCATTCCGTTTTTTACCGCAGTCTCTAAAGATTTTTGAATACTCATTTCTATATATGATTTAAGGCGCAAAAATAAGTATTTTAACAGGAATATAAATAGGTTTATCTAAATTTGCAGTTAAAATCAGTAAAATGGAATTTAATTTAGAGGAATTAAAACTCATGGCGGATGAAAAACATGCAGAAAACAAAAAATATTTCGCCAAACTAAAAAAGAAAAAACCAAAAAGGCTGGATCTTTTAATGCAGGAATTACATGAAAATGAATTTGAAAAGACAGATTGTTTAGATTGTGGAAATTGCTGTAAAACCACCAGTCCGCTCTTTACCGAAAAAGATATCAGCAGAATTGCCAAACACCTGAAAATAAAAGAGCAAAAATTCGTCGAACAATATTTACAAAGGGATGAAGATGATTTTATGGTTTTAAAGGAAGTCCCCTGTACTTTTTTAGATAGTGACAATACATGTTTTATCTATGATGTAAGGCCCAAAGCCTGCAGGGAATACCCACATACCGATAGGAGAAAATTTATCCAGATCACTAATCTCACATTAAAAAATACGGAGGTCTGTCCTGCAGTATTTAATATAGTGGAAGAATTGAAGAAGATATTACCAATGTAACATAATATAATGCTTTAAGCAATTAGCTATAGGCTGTAGGCTTACTTTAAATGTTTTTATAACACTCTAAGTAATAGGTTGTAAACTATAGGTTTTATACTTTTTAGTAGATGATAAAAATTAAATATTTATTCATCTGTGAGTATGTGAAACGTAGTTGTGCCGTATAACATTTATGGTTTCATGTACAAAGCTAGCCACTTCATATTATTAAGTTTTTAGTTTAACCAATAAACCATTTTACTTCTTAGTCCAGATGCGGGTATTTAAATTTAGCTCCTTAATAATAGTAGCGTTTATCATAAAAAGATTATAAATGGTTTCAATATCTTTAAAATTCACACCAGATTTAAACACACGTGGCTCAAATAAATCCTCACCAAAACTAAAAGCACAATATACCCTACTACCTGAAAATGAAATATGTATACTCCGGTTGTATTCTTTCCTCAATTTCACCATAGCTTCCATCATTGTTGGAGTAAGTATATATCTGGCTTCTATCTGATCAGTAGCATGTACCACAAAATATTTTTCAAACTCAGGATTTTCTAGTTTCACCAGATCTGCATTACCTGTATACCTTTGTATATTCTGTCCAAACTTTCCAAATAATTTTTCCATTTGATCAGGTACTACATAAGTTTTTCCAAAAAATTCTTTATTGAAATCAGCGTGAAAAAAAAGCCCCTTAAAAATCGTATGCCATTCAGTCCTGCTTTTACCTTTACTATCTGTGGTCGTGGTTTTATATTCAGTATGCAGTTCAGAACAACGAAAATCGGTACTCTCAATTACTCCACTAATTAAATCATCACCATTATACCTATCAAAAGCAGTACGAAACAGATCGCTTGAACTGTATTCTATCTGGCTTAAGCATGCATCTGCCTGATAAGACCATTCCGGATCGATAGCATGCACTATTCGAGAAACCACCTCTTTCTTAAATATTGCACGATAAACCCTATGCTTTTTTATAGCCATAAAGATAAAAACAACACCAGAAAGTGCTCCTAAAATTAATATAGGAAAAAACCTGGAAAAGTGTACATCCGGACTATTCTTAAATAGAAAATAAACCGCAACTGGAACGAAGATCAGAACGATAGCAAAAATATACAGGGTCAGTACATTCTTGCGTGTTCTTTCTAATCCTAGCAGCTTATGCTTTAATTGATTTGTGTATAAATCTTTAATTTCTTCTAATGGAATCATTCCTAATTAAGTTTAGAAAAGACCTTTTACATTCACGTTTTGACGTTCCCCATCAGGAATTACAAAAACCTCTTTATCAGTCATTTTCATATAACTTGCTATTATGTTCTGAGGAAACGTTTGGATCCCATTGTTATAATCGGTTATTACAGCATTATAGGTGCGCCGCGCAGCAGAAATTTGCGATTCTACTTCGTTTAATAATCGCTGGAGGTTTAAGAAACTCTCATTGGCTTTCAGGTTTGGGTAATTTTCTACAGCGACCATAATGCTCTTCATCCCTGCAGAAATCTTGTTGTCAAGGGATACTTTTTCATCGTTACTCAAATTACCTGTTATTGCTTTAACACGCATTTCTGTTATCTGCGCAAGCAATTCTTTTTCGTGCTGTACATATTGTTTTACGGTTTCAACCAGATTAGGGATTAAATCGTAACGTTTTTTTAGCTGTACATCCATACCACCAAAAGCATTATCAACTTCATTTCTACGGCGAATAAGACCGTTATATATTGAAATAATAATAAGCAGTAACAAAACCATTAGTCCGATAATAACAATTGTTGAAAAATTCATAATATTATTTTTTATAATTTTTTGTTCTTCTAATTTATAATGTTGTTGACAATTATTTCTTTTTTACAAACTCAAACTCTGTAAAATAAAAGTCGGGGTTTGGAACATCTATATGTAACTTTTCTACTTTTCCGTTTTTATTCAGATCAAACCAAAGTTTTCCTTGTGGTAAAGAGGATAGTTTTGTATCAAATCTGAATGTAAAAATATTATGGTTCCAATGCTTCAATTCAGCATTAAATATTGGAGTTTCTTCCATAGAAAAATTTAATTTACCATTTTTCAAATACACCTTTACTTCACCGTACATTTTATCCGTGTAAACCCCAACATACTCCTTATAATCAAGTGGTTTACTATTTAATTCCCCTCTTAAACTTTCACTTTTTTGTAATTTAACCTGCGCAATACTATCTTGCTTAAGTTTGTATTTTAAATAATTAGCACTCCAATCTTTTTCGTCAATTTTGTTTGCAAGAAGTACATCCAGAGTTTTATTCATCAATGCTCCGGGTGCCCAGTTTAAGCTATTGGTTAAAATGATAATTCCGATATTTTTTTCGGGAACAAAGGTTGATTTAGAAATCATACCGTCATAACCTCCTCCATGGCCAACAATTTTATATCCCTGATAATCCTGAACGAACCACCCTAAACCGGCAGCTTTAAAATGTACCCTATCATCATTATCGGTAACATTCGAATTGATATGAGGCGTTGTTAATTTTTGAAGTGTACTTTCATTAAAATATTTTTTACCTTTTAAGGTTCCTTTATTCAAATTCAATTGCAGCCATTTTGCATAATCATTAACGGAAGAGATCAAAGCTCCTGCAGGTGCAATATTATCCCAGTTTACCCAATCGATCTCATAATGCTTTCCGTTTTCATAAAAATAAGGTGTAGCAACATTTTTAGCGTTTTTAAGTTGATTTGTTGAAGTTAATGTACGGTTCATTTTTAATGGTTTTAAAAAATGAGTTGTAACATAGTCTGCCCATGTTGTGTCTGTAACTTTTTCTAAAACCATTCCGGCAGACAAAAATCCAATATTTGAATATCCATACCTTGTTCTAAAATCGTATTTTGGTTTTAAATACTGTTGTGCACTTATTATTTCTTCCGGAGTTTTAGTTGTTGCATACCACAATAGGTCTCCACTAAAAGTGAACAAACCATTACGATGTGACATCAAATCTTCTATGGTTTCATTCTGAGTGGTATAATCATCATATAACTTATAATACGGTAAATGATCAATCGCTTTATCTGAATAATTTAACTTTCCTTCTTCCACCAACTGCCCGATGGATGTTGCGGTAAATGCCTTAGAATTGGAAGCTATAGCAAATAACGTATTACCATCAACTTTAGTTTTTTTAGCAATATTGGCATAACCGTAGCCTTTACTAAAAATGATCGAATCACCGGTTGTAATAGCAATTGCCATACCGGGTATATGCCATTCATCCAAAGATTTTTGGTAATATTTATCGAGAATATTTAATTGCCCTTTTGTTTGTGCAAAAACAACATTGATAAAAAACAGGGTTAAAAATAGAGGAATAAATCTTTTCATTTGAGTTTAAATTTAGAAAGGTAAAACTACAATATTTTGGGAAATATACTGAATTTGATTATTCACGGGGTGACTGGCAGTCACCCCGTGAATTTCAACATATAAATCAAAATAAACCTTCTATCAAAAAAACCCCTCAAAATTTCATTAATCTTGAGGGATTTCATCTTAGTTCTTTCATCAAACATCTAAATATCTATTCGTATATCAAATATTTTTCTCTTACTTTTTTAAACTTTTCAACATCTTCCTGCCAGGTGGCTCTTATCTCTTCTGCACTCATACCTGCTTCGATTTGTTCTCTAAATTTCAGGTTTCCGGCATGAATAGTAAACGATTTACCAAAAAATTCTTTATCCTTTGGAGTTTTATGATATGCATCAACTAAAGCTGAAATATCCACTTTGTTCAATTTTGGAGTATTACTTAAATCAACTCCATAACATAACTGGCCATTAAATTTCGGATGTTTTGATCCAAAATTTGGCTCGGGGGTATAACTAAAGTCTGTTTTAGGAAAAAATGGAGCCCCATATCGTTGAAATTGAAATTCTGTTCCTCTTCCTGCATTGATAATGGTTCCTTCAAAGAAACCCAGTCCGGGATATAAATTGATAGACTTATCGTTGGGTAAGTTTGGTGAGGGGCGAATAGGTAAACTGTATTCACTATCGTGAGTATAGTTCTTCAATGGAATAACAGTTACATCACATTGCACACCATCTTTTAACCATTTTTCACCGTTAACCATATGTGCATATTCACCAATTGTCAAACCGTAAACTAACGGAATCGGATGCATTCCAACAAATGATCTATGTTCAATTTCCAGCATAGGGCCATCTACAAAATGTCCGTTAGGATTAGGCCTGTCTAAAACTATAACCTGAATATTATTTTCAGCAGCAGCTTCCATCACATTGCTCATTGTAGAAATATATGTGTAAAATCGCACACCAACATCCTGAATATCAAATAATATCACATCAATACCTTCAAGTATTTCAGGTGAAGGTTTTCTTGTTTTACCGTGCAGTGATTTTATTGCTAAACCTGTTTTTGTATCCACATCATCTTTCACGTGTTCTCCGGCATCTGCCTTCCCTCTAAAACCATGCTCGGGTGAAAAAACTTTTACAATATTAACACTCAAAGCAACTAATGAATCTACAATATGAACATGTTCATTCGAATCATCTTTAAAAATCACACTGGTTTGATTTGCAACAACAGCAACCTTCTTATCCTTTAAAAGGGGTAAGTATTTTTCTGTCCGGTTAGCCGCTGTAATGATTTTTTTAGTTGTAATTTCATTTTCCTGTTTTGATTCATCAACTTTATCCTGTTGATTTCCTTTACATGATATAGTTCCTAAAATAAACACAATCACTAACATTTTAGAAATTAAAAAATATGTATTTTTGAACATCATAAAATTTTTCATTTAATTTGAATTACGAATTATTTATAGCAAAACGGATCATTTCCGAAAAGAAACTCAAAAATAGTGTATCTTCTCCTATTATTAAAATTTCTATCCTTGCAATTGCGATAGGAATTATCGTAATGCTTTTTTCGGTTGCTACCGGAGTTGGTTTACAGAAAAAGATCAAAGAAAAGATATCCGGTTTTAATGGCGATGTGCAAATCTCTTATTACGATGCTAATAATTCAAAAGTTACTGTAAATCCAATTTCCATACATCAGGATTTTTATCCTGATTTTAAGGATGTTGAGAACATCAAAAAAATACAAACTTTTGCTACAAAAGCAGGAATCATTCGTACCCCAGATGAGTTTGAAGGAATAATTCTAAAAGGTGTCGATAAAAATTACGACTGGACCTTTTTTAAAGATTACTTACAAGAAGGTGAAATCCCTGAATTTAATGCTAAACCTTCCGATAAAGTATTAATCTCAAAAACAACTTCACAGAAACTGAGATTAAGAATTGGTGATACTTTCCACATGTTCTTCGTTAAAGATGATCCAAATAAGGCACCAAACTCGAGAAAATTTAAAGTATCAGGAATATTCAATACCGGTTTTAATGAAATTGACGAGGGATTTATCGTTGGGGATATCCGGCATATTCAAAGAATTAACAAATGGAAAAAAGATGAGGTTGGCGGTTTTGAAGTTTTATTAGAAGATTTTGATGAATTAGACAGGACCGGATTTGAAATTTACAACAATATCGAAGCCGATCTTAATGCTGTTACAATTTCAGAAAGATACCCTGCTATTTTCGAATGGCTGGCTTTATTTGACACTAACATCGCTGTAATTATCGGAATTATGATCCTGGTAGCCGGAATAAATATGATTACAGCTTTACTGGTCTTAATTTTAGAACGAACCCAAATGATAGGTATTCTTAAAGCCCTGGGAAATAACAATTGGAGTATTAGAAAAATATTTTTATACAATGCTGCTTACCTTATCGGGAAAGGATTACTTTGGGGAAATATAATAGGTATCTCCTTATTATTGATGCAAAAATATTATGGTTTTATCAAATTAGACCCCGAAAATTACTACGTTAGTCAAGCGCCTGTTTACCTTGATATTAAGCATATTCTTTTATTAAATATCGGAACATTGATCCTTTGTTTATTGATGCTTTTGATCCCATCTTATATCGTAAGCAAAATAAGTCCTGCAAAAGCAATAAAATTTAGTTAAATTTGCAAACTCTTACAGCTTTAGCTGATTTTTACAAAATTTGAACAAAATTAAACCACTAACTATGAAATACGATATTATCATTATTGGTAGCGGCCCCGGAGGATATGTAACCGCAATTAGGGCCTCTCAACTTGGATTCAAGGTTGCTGTTGTTGAAAAAGAAAACCTTGGTGGAATATGCTTAAACTGGGGATGTATCCCAACTAAAGCCTTATTGAAAAGTGCCCAGGTTTACGATTATCTAAAACACGTTGATGAATACGGTTTAAGTGTAAAAGAATTCGATAAAGATTTTGATGCAATTATCAAACGTAGCCGTGGCGTTGCAGAAGGTATGAGCAAAGGAGTTCAATTTTTAATGAAAAAGAATAAAATTGACGTAATCGACGGATTTGGAAAAATAAAACCCGGCAAAAAAGTAGAAGTTACCGATACCGATAATAAAGTAACAGAATACGATGCTGATCATATCATTATTGCAACCGGAGCGCGCTCACGTGAATTACCTTTTATGCCTATAGATGGTGAAAAAATAATTGGTTACCGTAAAGCGATGACTTTACCAAAGCAACCTAAAAAGATGATCGTAGTTGGTTCTGGTGCCATTGGTGTTGAATTTGCACATTTCTATAATACAATTGGTACCGAAGTAACCATTGTAGAATTCTTACCTCACCTGGTTCCTTTAGAAGATGAAGAGGTTTCAAAACAGTTTGAACGTTCTTTCAAAAAATCAAAAATTAAAGTAATGCTTAATTCAAGTGTTACCAAGGTGGATACCTCAGGCGACGGAGTTGTGGCAACGGTAAGCACTAAAAAAGGAGAAAAAACCTTAGAGGCTGATGTGATCTTATCGGCTGTTGGTATCAAATCTAATATAGAAAATATCGGGTTGGAAGATGTTGGTATTGTAACCGATAAAGATAAAATTTTGGTTAATGAATCATACCAAACCAATTTACCTGGCTATTATGCTATTGGTGATGTTACTCCCGGTCCGGCTTTGGCTCATGTAGCTTCTGCTGAAGGTATCACTTGCGTGGAAAGAATTGCAGGTTTAAATCCCGAAGCTATTGATTACGGAAACATACCCGGATGTACTTATGCAAGTCCGGAAATTGCAAGCGTTGGTTTAACCGAAACCCAGGCAAAAGAAAAAGGTTATGATATCAAAGTAGGTAAATTCCCATTCTCTGCCTCAGGAAAAGCTTCTGCTGCCGGAACAAAAGATGGTTTCGTAAAAGTAATTTTTGATGCAAAATACGGTGAGTGGTTAGGATGCCATATGATTGGCGCCGGTGTAACAGATATGATCGCTGAAGCAGTATTGGGTAGAAAACTGGAAACTACAGGCCACGAAGTATTAAAAGCAATTCACCCCCACCCTACCATGAGTGAAGCGGTGATGGAAGCTGTAGCTGATGCTTATGATGAAGTGATTCATTTATAGTATTGAGTACAAATTATATACAACTTAAACTCTCTTGGAAATTTCAAGAGAGTTTTTTTAATAAAAAAATTCTTGAAACGAACTATCCTCGAGGCAGAGCCATAGAGGTATTTCGCTCGTTTCATTTTGACCTAAAGGTGCAAAAATCGAAATTTATT
>JBDLIB010000101.1:0-10990 GCA_039715085.1 Bacteroidota bacterium
ACATAACCATATTCCGTTTTATATTCTCTAATCTCTCGTTTCAAGGTATTTCTTTCAACAGGATAATATCTAACTCCAATTGTACTTGTATTTTCTAAAACAAAATCAGATAGTAGTTGAATTTTATTTTCCTCTACCGTACAGGAAAGTAATAAACCCGAACGGCCTTTTTTCATATGAACAGGTGTAAAATAGAAATCTGTTGCACCATTTTTAAATAATCCTTCCTGGAAATCGATCCCTAAAAACTCACTTGACATATCATCAATATTTGTTTCAAGAATGTATAATTCATCAGATTTTTTATGCTCTTTACATAAAGATAATCGTAAAACATTCGGAGAAATAAAGTCCTTTTCTCCCGGGCCATAAGCAATTTTAGAAGTCTTTAAAGATGGAACATTAAAATCAGGGTTCAAATATTTTAAAATTGCAGCACCTGTTGGGGTAACCCTTTCTCCTGTTTCATCTCCGGCATAGTGCGGAATTCCGCTAAGTATATCTGCTGTAGCAGGAGCAGGAACGGGTAATTTTCCATGCTGAGTGTTTACAAAACCAAATCCGGTGCAAACCGCTGTTGCGAAAGTTTTTCTGATATTGAGTTTATCAATAAGAACCGCACAACCCACGATATCAATAATTGAATCTACCCCACTGATCTCATGAAAATGTATTTTTTCTAAGGGTATATTATGGATCTTACTCTCTGATTTACCAATTATTAAAAATATTTCCTTTGCAATTTTTTTTGCATTTTCAGAAATTTTTGCATTCTCAATGATCCTGATTATATCGCTTAAATAGCGGTGATGTGTATTTTTCGGGTTTAGATCAGTGATTTTTACATGTTTACATGCAATTCCATTTTTCTCAACTTCGGATAAGACTACTTGTGCATCAGACATATTCAAAAATTCAGGCAAATTTCTTAATTCATCATATGAATCAGAAAGGCCTGCCAAGGCCCCTAAGAACATATCGCCCGAAATTCCCGAAAAACTCTCTATAAATATGGTACTCATTCAAATACAATTAATTATGTTATTGCAATTGCATTACTTTCATTATTTTCTTAGCAATATCTGTATTATCGATAGTTGATCTAAAATGCTCCTGCCCTACACCTAGAACTTTAACAGGAACCTTTAAGGCAGAATGCCCTTCAGCTGCCCAACCGACACCTGCTTTTGTATTAAGAACTGTGATCACCCTTAAAGTTAATGGTTTATCAGAATATTGGTCTAAATAATCTCTATCGGGGTTAACCTCCCTTAACTCAACAAACTCGTTTATATATGCATCAAATAACCAATTTTTTTCTGCTTTAGTAAGTTCTAATCCTTTTTCCTTATTTCCCAAACCAAATTTTACTTCAACTGAGTCCAAAACCTCATTAAAAGATACTTTTCTTTCCAACTTTCTTAGTTCCGATAAATCTCTTTCAAATTCCTGGGCTGAAATTTTTTGATGTTGTAATAAATCCAACTTTAACAATCCATGACTTGAATTATTTGCCAAAACCAAGCCTCCGGTCTCATGATCTGCTGTTACAATGATCAGTGTTTCATCTTTATGGTTATTATAAAAATTAATTGCTTCCTTCACTGCATCATCAAAAGCCGTAATTTCATGTAATGCTGTAGCAAGATCGTTTGAATGCAACGCCCAATCGATTTTACCCCCTTCAACCATCATAAAAAACCCTTTATCATTATCGAGAATTTCTATCCCTTTTTTGGTCAGATATGAAAGAGAGATACTTTCATTTCTGTTATCAATCTCCCAATAATATTCTCTCCCGGAATATGTCCCCGGATTTACAGCAATGATTTTTGAATCTCCTTTTTTTAATTTTTCAATATCTTTCTTTGTATTTAAATATCTATAACCAAATTTATCCGATTTATTTATAAAACTATTCTTATCATCTTTTGAACCCAGGTTATGAACCCCACCCCCGCCAAAAAAGTCAAAATTACTCACGGGCAATTGTAAAGCAATTTCATCATAATTCTTCCTACTTTTCTGATGTGCATAAAAACAGGCAGGTGTTGCATGGTCAATGGGTACAGTTGATAAAATACCAACCTTATACCCCCCATCTTTAGCCCTTTCTGCTATTGTTTTATATTTTACAGTAAAAGTAGTATCCATGCTAACCACACCATTATTGGTTTTAAAACCGGTTGCCATGGCTGTAGCCGATGCAGATGAACATGTAATAAAACTGTTAGCCGAATAGGTTGTCATATAAGAATGCACAGGAAACTGACTGAATGATAGCGGATTATAACCAATCTTATTTTCCAGTGAAGCTTTATATATTTCGGTTGCATAAACTTCATTATCACCCATACCATCTCCTATAAAAAGGAATACATATTTAGCTTTGTTTTGTGAATATCCAAAACTAACTATCAAAAACAGAACTGTACTGATTAAAGTGTTTATAATTTTCATTTGTTTAAATTTTTATAATTATCTGTTAATAAATTAATTAAAAAATAAGAACGCATGCAACCGCTTTGCTCTCTCATGAAAAATCTAATTATTACTTTTTGTGAATTTATTGATTAAATTTATTCATGTTCGTTTCATATACTTTTTATTAATCTGTTATAACGAAATACTTATTTTTTATTGATTAAATTTAATATTCTTAAAGCCGACATTGCTGCACCGTATCCATTATTGATATTTACAACAGCAATTCCGTTAGCACAACTTGAAAGCATAGCGTTTAAAGCTGCTTTCCCTCCTTTAGCTACACCATATCCTACATCGGTAGGTACTGCGATTATTGGTTGAGGTAAAAGTCCTCCAACCACTGTTGGTAATGCACCTTCAAATCCTGCAATTACAATTAAAACCTTATATTTTTTTAATTCTTCCACTTTATCCAATAATCTATGTACTCCCGCAACGCCCACATCGTTTACTCTCTGGGCTTTGATTCCCATGTATTTTAAAGTATAATAAACCTCATTTGTAGCATGAATATCTGAAGTTCCTGCAGAAATAATTCCGACTTCAACATTTCCCGTTAAATTGTCTATGGGTTTTAAGATGAAAATTCCTGAATCCTCATCAAAAAAAGCTTTAGGGTGTTTTTCAAGTAGAGATTCTGCCTTTCCTCTTTGAAGTTTGGTGACCAGAACATTTTTACTGTTTGAGATAAAATTGTTTAGAATACCTACAAGATCCTTTACGGATTTTGTCTCTCCATAAACAACCTCCTGAAATCCGATTCTTTCTTCCCTATGATGGTCAATATTAAAATTAGTCATGTGACAGGTTTAATGCTTTATTTAAATTTCCTGAAACCAATCCGATTTCGGCAATTACACATTCAGTAAATCCAATTTCCTTAAAATCAGATCTTATATCATCCAGATAACCCATGAGTTCATCAATCCTTGGAAGGGGGACTTCAATCTTACACAAGGTACCATAATGCCTTACTCTTACATCCTCAAACCCAAAATTGTTCAAAATTGCTTCAGCTTTTTCAATTTGTGATAATTTTGCGGAAGTGATTTTATTACCGTAAGGAACTCGTGAACTTAAACACGGACTGGCAGGTTTGTTCCAAAACGGAATCCCATAATATTTAGCCAATTCTCTTATTTCTTTCTTTCCAAAACCCAAATCTGCCAATGGTGACCTTACACTATTTTCTTCTGCTGCCTGTAATCCGGGGCGATAATCTCCAAAATCATCTTGATTAGTTCCGTTTAAAACAGTAAAATATGGATATTTTTCCTTTACGGAACTTATTGTATTGTATAAATGCGTTTTACAGAAATAACATCGGTTAGCAGGATTGGTGTTATAGTTTGTATCATTTAATTCTTCCGTATAGATCGTTTCTAAATGAATATCAAAATCTTTCACAAAATCCAATGCCAATTGATAATCTTTGTTCTTCAAACTTTCACTATTTGAAATCACCCCCACAGATTTGTCTTTCCCTAAAAATTTTCTGGACAGAAAAAGAACAAGGGCAGAATCTATCCCTCCTGAAAAGGCAGTAATCGTTCCATCAAATTGCAGGAAATAATCTTTTATTTTTTTAGTTAGTGTTTTGTTCATATTTAAATGTAATCTCTGAACAAATATGTTCTCGAAACTAAATTACAAATTTTAACGATCCAATATTAGCCTCACTTACAAAGAGACTAAAATTAATCTAATTTTCATGATTATATCTTATATAATTCACATAATATTTTTACTACTTATAGTATTGATTTAAGGAAATTAACATATAAAAGCTCAATATAATTGAAATTATTAATTTCATACTGTAAAAAAAAGAGGCTTATAACTATAAGCCTCTTTCAAACAAACCAATTAACTCAATTATCATTAATATGGATAACCTGTTCCTTGCAATAACCACATTTTGGACCATGCACTGTTATTGCTAACGTCGTTACCTTTATATTGTGTTGGTTCTAATTTATCAATAGCTGCATTTACATTTGCAGTATTCAAATCAATCTCCCTATAATAATAATAAAAACGAAGTGGTAAAACCTCTCTTTTTGCAGATTCCCCTGTTTCCAGTTCAGGCAAACCGGTTCTTCTGTAATCAAACCAGGATTCAGCTGCAGCTGTCCAGCTTGCAATCCATTTTTGTTCAATAATACTTTCCAAACCTGAATAGGGTACTTCTCCAATATAATCAGCAAATGAGTCACCAACACCCCAGGAATTCAATGATTGTTGTATTCCAACTGCATAATACTCCTCAGGACTTCCGGAACTCCAACCATATAGTGCTGCCTCAGACAGGATAAAATTCACTTCTGCTGCAGACATAAGTCTCATCATTAATAATGATCCTGAAGTTTCCTTATAGATATCATTTAATTGGGAAGCATGAGGATTGTAGACACCCTGATCTAAATTAGGGTTCAAATTATACTGAGGGGCTGCAAAAACAGAAGGAGGTATGCCCACATATTCCTGATCATAATCAACACCAACACCCCAGGCTTCTTCATATTCATCAACAACATCCTGTGAAACATGACGCTTGCCATCAATTATTTCGTCTATATCAGAACCTTCAACCAATACTAAAGGAATTTCTATTTTATTTGCCCATATTCCCAGTCTTGGATCATTCAAATCCTGAAGAGCATCTACAAAAGTACTACACATTTTAGTTCTCATATAATTTCCACTTGGACTGGTTTCAAAAACTGTATTATAAGGCCATGAATCGAGTGGAGTTGTTCCAATATATTCAATATTCGCATCATCTAAACCCGTAGTAATCAGCGGGTAACTACCCGAATCAGAAGTTATTCTTCTTATACCTTCTTCTGCAATTCCGGGTTCTTTGTTGGATAATCGCATATAATAACGAAGTGCCAAAGAATTTGCAAATTGACGCCATTTTAAAATATCTCCTCCAAATAATACATCTTGAGATGGATTTATATTAGTATAGGATCCGATATCTTTTGACAAAAGAGTATTTGCAGATTCCAGATCGGCAAGTATCCCTAAATATATATCTTTTTGATCATCAAAAACCGGTTTAAAATATTCGGGGCCTTCCTCACCTTTTAAAGCCTGAGAATAGGGTGCATCACCCCAAAGATCAGTGATCATTCCAAAGGTATATGACTTCATAACTAATGCAACCCCTTGATGAAATTCATACCCTCCCTTTAATGCTTTTTTGTAGAATTCGTCATTATTTCTTAGGATTCCGTAGTAACCAGACCAATCATGATTATGATTATCCCAATCGTAATCATTATAACTGCCCGACCAGCCATCACGTTGTGTATGTTGCATTACTCCTGCCAAATTACCAGCTCCTAAATTAACAACATTTTTACCTACACTAATAATTATTGTTGGCATCAACAAATTAAGATCTGCTACTTCTGGATCCACACCATTTGGATTAATATTTATTTCTTCCAGATCCTCACAAGAAATGGCAAAAGTAAATATCACTGACATGAGAATTATTATCCAATTTTTTATTTTATACATAATTCAATTTTTTATTATTTAAAAAGTAAATCCTATTTTAAACCCTATCGGTATAACCCATGGATTAACATTATATCTTTCTACACCTTGAGAAAAAGTACCATTACCTTCTGCCTGAAAAGCTCTTTCGGGGTCAATACCAAAACCGGAATCTTTTGTCCATAACATTATATTACGACTATAGATAGAGAAATTAACGTTGCTTACACCTGTCCCTTTTAAAGTTTTGTCAGGTAAATTATATGTTAAAGAAATCTCTCTTAATTTAACATAATCGGCATCAAACATATTAGTAGTACCAATATCCCACGGATAACTTACCACATAAGGTAAAAAGGTAGTTCCTTCACCTCCAAGATTTTCCTGTACTAATATGAAATTTCCATTTTCATCGTGATAACCAATAACACCCGGTGCAAAAGTTCCATCGTAAACTGTTACCCCACTAAATTGTTCGGGGAAACCTCCATATTCAGGAGTTGGGCCTCCAACCGGCCTCAATCGGTCACTTAATAATAATTCATCCGCATTGGCAACAACCCAATCTCGAAGTTCCTGGCTTGATCCACCACCCAATTCACCTGGATTTACCAATTCATCAAGCCAACTTTGCGTATTTACACTTTCTGATAAGTAACGATAGGTTTGTGAAACATACTGTCCCCCTGATCTCCAGTCAAATGTCATACTTAATGTAATATTTTTAAATGAGAGCGAAGATTGTAATCCCATAATAAAATCAGGGTTGTAATTTCCTACTTTTGAATATTCTTCTTCAGCTTCCCATTCAGTATCTATACCACTACCAAGAATAGGATATCCAAAATATGGTGAATTTTCATCGGTTACTCTTTTCACTTTTCGTGAATAAAGATTACCTACTAATCCATCATGTCCTAGTTCTTTATTTTCAGCGTAACCTCTGGATCTTACTCTTGCATTATCCCAAAACTCAAGGAATTCCACACCTTCTGCCAGTTCAATAATTTTTGTTTCATTTTTGGTGAAATTCATATTCAGATCCCAATTCCAATTATCTGTTTTTATTGGTGTGACTCCAAGCATTAATTCCCAACCTTTACTTTCCATAAGTCCTGCATTAATAAATCTCTTATTATAACCGGAAGATGAAGCTAAATCAATATCAAATAATTGATCTTCATTTTCCTGCATATAATAAGTTCCTTCAAATCGAAGCCTGTTATTGAACAATTTAATATCTGTACCAAATTCGAAAGAAGTTGCCTTTTCAGGCCTTAGATTTGGATTTAATAATTCTGAAGTCTTTGTTAAACTAACTGCATCATCCCATTGAACTCCATTGCCATAAACTGCTTTTAACATATAAGGATGTGTATCATTACCTGATTCTGCCCAACCTGCTCTCAATTTAAGCATATTCACATTATTATTATTCATCCCAAACAGTTTATTTAATAATACACTCAAAGATGCAGACGGATAAAAATAGGACCAATTTTCAGAGGGTAAAGTACTCGACCAATCATTTCTACCGGTAACATCTAAGTACATATAATCTTTCCATCCAAAAGTAGCCATAGCATAGATACTATTGACAGCTCTTTCACTACTGCGACTTCTATTGTATAAAGGATCAAAAATCTTTATATTATCAATAGTAAACAAATTGGGAACAATCAGACCTGTATTTGGTGGAGAAGAATTCTGATTATATCGAAATTTTTCATAACGAATATTCCCCCCTAAAGAAGCAGATAAATTAAAATTATCCCAATCTTTTCCATAAGTACCCAAAATATCCATATTTCGTTCTAATCCAGTACTCATTTCAATACCATAAGCTCCGTTATTTGGTTCTTTAGAATATCCCGGAGAGATTTTAGTTTCACGCACACCATCAGTTTTATTCAATGTATAACGCGCTCTAATATTAAAATCTGGTGTTACTTCCCAATTAGCAATTACATTTCCAAAAATTCTATACCTGTCAAAGCTATTATTAACTCCGTACGCTAAAAAATACGGATTCTCATGATTTCCGGAAACCCTAAGTATATCACTACCACCAGTCTCATAGTTACGCAGATCTCTAATATCAATATTTGAAGGATGTGCAAAAGCCCATTGCAATGGATTTGTACCCCGGTTGGATGAAGGTCTGTTATCTGCCCAAGAATTACTAAAATTAATATCTGTACTGATTGTAACTTTATCCCATAATTTTGAAGAAGCAGATAAGTTATAACTATTTTTATGAAGATCAGAATTTGGAATTAGTCCTTCATGGGTCATATTGGTATAACCCAGTCTGAAATTAGCAATATCTGTGCTATTGGATATCGATATACTATTTGTTGCTGTATAAGCATAATTGTTTAAAAAATTTTCAACATTATTAGGATAAGATACTACTTCAATCGGAATAGGAACTCCATTCGCATCCTTTGGTGAATGCCATTGTACCGCCCAATATCCTTTATCGTTCTCAGGGCCTGCAAATGTACCATCTCCGGCAGATATTTCCGGTAAGATACCTCCAACATCTTCCGGCCTGAAAGAGAAGAAACCTGTAGAAAATTTACTTGTTGTATTTACAAATTTATCAGGAATATCAAATACTGTATTTGAAACAACAGATACTTGCATTCGTTCTCCTTCTTTTGCCTTTTTTGTAGTGATCAAAACTACTCCGTTACCTGCTCGAGAACCATATAATGCAGCAGCACTAGACCCTTTCAGAATGGTAACGTTTTCAATGCTTTC
Organism: Bacteroidota bacterium; assembly: GCA_039715085.1. Taxonomy (GTDB): domain Bacteria; phylum Bacteroidota; class Bacteroidia; order Flavobacteriales; family Flavobacteriaceae; genus Namhaeicola. The sequence goes on from JBDLIB010000101.1 coordinate 8,764, forward strand.
AGGATCCAGATCGGAAATGGCATTACCATAATCCACTCTATTGTCACTACCAAACCCACCTACATTATCTACTGTATTCTGAATAGGCACACCATCTACTACAAAAAGAGGTTGATTATCACTACTCAAAGATACAGCACCCCTGATTACCATACTAACTGAAGAACCCGTACCTCCTGTAGAATTAATAGTTACACCCGATACCTTACCCGATATTGAGTTTAATACATTTTCATTTACAACTCTTGTAAGTTCAGCTGCTTCTACTGTTTCAACATCATATCCCAATGATTTTTCCTCACGTAAAATCCCTAATGCTGTAACTGTTACTTCATCTAGAGTTTCTGTACTTGGGTTAAGAATAACATTTATAGTTGTTTGTATCCCTACAGTAATTTCTTTTGTTTTATAACCTACATAAGAAAAAACCAAAATTGCATTATTATCAGGAACTTTAATCCTGTAATTCCCGTCAAAATCTGTAGTTACACCCTGATTTGTCCCTTTTATTAGGATACTCACATCAGGTAATGCTGTACCATCTTCTGATGAAGTTACAGTACCGCTTATTTCTCGTTGTGTTGATTGTGCAAATGCATTGGAATTCATCAACAACATCACAAACAATATCAAGAAAAATATCTTTTTCGAGTGATATTTTGGAGATTTATTATTCATATCTTTAAATTGAATTAGTGTGTTTTTTAAATCGTAAAACATTATTCTACAACTTCAAACGTTAATACAAGTGCGTGTGTGTTATATGGAAGGTGATCAGGCGATGCCGCCATAAACATTACAATTCTCATACTGGAATCAGATATTTCCTGTACCATTACTTTTCTTTGGAAATCCATAAAACCCACAAATTCTGTACCTGAGAAATCTAATGTAATAACTTCACTAAAAGTTAAAACACCACCAGCACCATAAACAGAAGGAACATCAAAATCTTCCTTTTCAACATAGGTAAAAGTCGCACCATCTTCAGGAGTATACTTTCCTGTACATAGGCCATAACTTGCTGCCTGTGTACCTGTACTTACTATACCTGCCCCACCGGTTGTAACAAATTGATAAACCAAGCCACTGAATGCAGCTCCATCGTCTTTTACATCATGTTCATAAGATCCATCAAAATGGAAAGTATAAGTATCATCATAGACTTCTCCCAAACCTAAATAAAGATCAAAAGCACCTGTTGGCAACGGTTGTACCAACTGGGATAAATCTGCATCAGCATCACATAATTTATCTTCAGAAGGGTGACCTGCTGTAAGTTTCCATGTCTTACCATTTACATCTGTCGGCCCACCGGTAAGTAAAATATAAGGAGTTAGATCTACGGCTAAGTTAACTTCTTTAACAACTGTGTCTCCTTTATCATCAGTAGCTGTTAAGGTTGCAACATAATAACCACCACTTTCATAAACATGAACAGGATTTTGTTCTGTACTTGTATTTCCATCGCCGAAATCCCAAGACCAACTTGTAGCACTATGTGTAAGAGCCTGAAAGGCAACTTGCCTGCCTTTTACACTTTGAGAAATTTCTGCAGAAAGCGGAAATATTTCTCTATCTGGATCATCAGAACTACATGATGATACCAACATAGTCATAATTAAGGATAGCACCAGACCAAATTGTACTAACCTGTTTCTTTGTTCCATAAATTTTATTTTTGAGTTAATATTTGAGCTAAACAAGATGATTAATAATTTCATAGCAAACTTGTATTCAAAGCATTTTATGTTTCGAAAATATGCTAAAATCTAACATAACCTTTTTTATAAATATTACATTCTTAACAAATTTATATATAAAAGAACCATAATATTTCAGTAATTTTATTCGATATACATTATATCTTACCCCTTGTTTTAATTTATTAAGTATATTTTTGCTTCATATGTAAATTTTCTAACATCAATTTTAAAAATTGAATTGTTTATTTGATGGGGAAAGAAGTAAGAAGAAAAGAAAAAAAAGTAATTAAAATCATAAATATATAATGAAACAAGCCATCACATTTTTGTTAATTCTTAACCTGATAATTATATTTTCTTGTTCTTCAAAAATAAAAACAAGCACTAATACCGATAACAAAAATCTTGCAGAGGAACCTGTTGAGGTAACACCCGAATCAGCTCTGCAAAGCTACCTCCATAATGGTGATGAGAACTATAAATGGGTAATTAAAGATACTTTGACAATTGAAGGTGTTACA